>NZ_JAAALM010000648.1 GCF_009906395.1 Kineococcus indalonis | reverse complement strand
GATCTGCTTCGACGCCGCCGCCACCGCGCGCGCCCACGCGACGATCGCCGCGGCGTCGAAGCAGATCTGCGTGACGACGTGGTGGGCCAGCGGCGCCTTCTCGGCCAGGGAGCGCTCGAGGGCGGCCGCGCCCAGGGACGCGTGCCCCTCCGGGTACCCCGCGACGCCGACGTCGGTGAACGGGTGGTCGAGCTCCCCCAGCGCCCGCAGCAGCGCCAGCGCGTCGGGGAACTCCCCGGCGCCGTGCGCGTCGCCGCCGACGACGAACAGCGAGGTGGTGCCGGCCGCGCGCAGGCGGTCCACGACCTCGCGCAGCTCCGCGCCGTCGCGCAGCATCCGCGCCGACAGGTGCGGGGCCACGCGGTAGCCCTCCGCGCTCAGCCGCTCGGTGAGCGCCAGGGTCGCCGCCGTGCCGCGCTTGGTCGAGGCCGTCACGGTCAGCGGGACGGTGCGCGGCACGTGCGCCAGGACGGCCTCGGCGGTGCCGGCGAACGGCAGCACCTCGTACCCGGCGCCCGCCAGGGCCCGGCGCAGCGCCGCACCGGCGGCGCGGCGCGTGCCGGGGCCGGTGCCCTGCTGCGCCACGAGACCGCCCCCGCCAGTGCCCACCCGCCTCGCCGGGGGACCCGGCCGGACGCTGCGAGGGTACCGGCCGCGCCCCGTACCCTGCCGCCGTGAGGACCGGCCCCGAGCGCTCCCGCGCCGCCGCGCGGGCCGTCGTGGCCGTCGGCGCCGTCGCCGGCGCCTGCGCCCGGCACGGCGCGGGGCAGTGGCTGAGCACCCCGCCGCGCGGGTGGCCGGTGGCCACCACCGCGGTGAACCTGCTCGGCTGCCTGGCCCTGGGCGTGCTGCTGGAGGGCCTGGCCCGGTGCGGCCCCGACACCGGCCGGCGCCGCCTGGTGCGGCTGGGCGCGGGCACCGGCCTGATCGGCAGCTTCACCACGTGCAGCACGCTGGCGGTGGAGACCGACCTGCTGGCCCGGGACGGGCGGGTGGCCCTGGCGGTGGCGTACCCGCTGGTGTCCGTGGTGGCCGGGGTGGTGCTGTGCGGGCTCGGCGTCGCGCTCGCCGCCCGGCTGGTGCGCCCCGGCACCCCCGGCGGGGCGGGGGAGGGCGGCACGTGACGCTGCTGGTGCTCGCGCTGGCGGCCGCCGCCGGGGCGCTGGCCCGCCACGGCGTGGACGGGGCGCTCAAGCGCCGCTGGCCGCAGCGGCCCACCCGGGCGATCCTCGTCGTCAACGTCACCGGCAGCCTGCTGCTGGGCCTGGTCACCGGCCTGGTCCTCGCGCACGGCGCGCCCGGGGAGCTGCGCACCGCGCTGGGCACCGGGTTCTGCGGCAGCTACACGACGTTCAGCACGGCGTGCTTCGAGACGGTGGGGCTGCTGCGCCGGGGGCGCCCCGGCGCGGCCGCCGCGCACGCCGCCACCACCGTGGTGGCGAGCACCGCCGCCGCCGCGCTCGGCCTGGCCCTCACCGGGGCGCTGTCCTGAGCGCAGCGGTCAGTCCGCGTGCTCCGGCGGCCACACCACGGTGAACCGCTCGAAGACCACCTCGTCGTCCTCGCTCCACACCGCCCCGCGCGCCGCGCACGTGCGCTCCCAGTAGCGGCGGTGCTCGCGGCGCCAGCTCTCCAGGGTGCCGTCGTCCTCGCCCTCGGCGGCGGCGAACGACTCCTCGCAGGAGGTGGACGGGCCCAGGCGCAGCTCGGTGCTGCGCAGCACGACCCGGGGCGCGCCGGAGCCGTCGCAGGCGATCCAGTGCCCGCCCACGCGCGGCAGCGCCTCCCCGCGGGCGGTGAACTCGTCCACCAGCTCCGCGGTGGCGCGCTTGCGCCCCTCCAGGACCAGGGACAGCAGCTCGTCGGCCAGGCGCGCGGTGTCGCCGAACGCCTCGACCGCGTGCTCCGGCGCGGCGCGCACCGCGGCCGGGTGCGCGGCGGCGTACGCCCCCCACAGGGCG
>NZ_JAAALM010000647.1 GCF_009906395.1 Kineococcus indalonis | reverse complement strand
CCCGCTGGCCCCGCCGTACGACGTGCGCGCCGCCGTGGACCGCGTCGGGCAGGAGGTGCTGCGCGGCGGCTCCCTGCGCGACGCCCTGCGCGACCTGCTGCGCCACGGCCCCGACGGGCGCTCCGGCCTGGAGGAGCTGCGCGCCCGCGCCGCCCGCCTGCGCCGCGAGGCCGCCCGCCGCGGCGACCTCGACGGCGCCCTCACCGGCGCGCGCGCCCAGCTGGACCAGGCGCTGGCCGCCGAGCGCGAGGAGCTCGCCGCCCGCACCGGCGAGGACCCCCGCGCCGACGACGCCCGCTTCGCCGAGGCCCGCCTGGACGCCCTGCCGCGCTCCACCGCCCAGGCCGTGCGCGACCTGCAGGACTACGACTGGGCCTCCGAGCAGGCCCGCCAGCAGTACCAGCAGATCCTCGACGGGCTGCGCGACGACGTCCTCGACCAGCAGTTCCGCGGGATGAAGCAGGCCCTGCAGGGCGGTGACCCGCAGGCCCTGCAGGCGATGAAGGACATGGTGAGCGACCTCAACGACCTGCTCGGCAAGCGGGCGCGCGGCGAGGACGCGCAGGCCGACTTCGAGGAGTTCATGGCCGAGCACGGCGACGCGCTCGGCGAGGACGCCGCCGACGTGCAGGACCTCGACGGCCTGATCGACCTGCTCGCCCGCCGCGCCGCCGCCGCCTCCCGCCTCATGCGCTCGCTGTCCCCGCAGCAGCGCGAGGAGCTGTCCCAGCTCGTGCAGCAGGCCTTCGGCGACGACCTCGACCTGCAGGCGCAGATGTCCCAGCTGTCCGACAACCTGCGCGCCCTGCGCCCCGACCTCGACTTCAGCCGCGGCGAGCGGGTGCGCGGCGCGCGCGGCAGCGAGCCCCTCGGCTACGGCGAGGCCGCCGACGCCCTGCAGGACGTCTCCGAGCTCGACGACCTGCTCGACTCCCTCGGCCAGGAGCACCCCGGCGCCACCCTCGACGACGTCGACGTCGACGCCCTGGAGCGCCAGCTCGGCCGCGGCGCCGCCGACGACGTGCGGCGCCTGCGGGAGCTGGAGCGCGAGCTGCAGCGGCAGGGCTGGCTCACCCGCTCCGGGCAGGGCCTGACCCTCTCCCCCAAGGCGCTGCGCCGCCTGGGCCAGACCGCCCTGCGCGAGGTCCTCGACCGCGTCTCCACCGGCCGCCGCGGCGACCACGACGACGCCAGCGCCGGCGCCGGCGGCGAACCCACCGGCGCCACCCGGCGCTGGGAGTTCGGCGACGAGCAGCCCCTCGACGTCGTGCGCACCGTCTCCAACGCGCTGCGCCGCACCCGCCCCGGGCCCGGCGGGCGCGTGCAGCTGAGCTGGGAGGACTTCGAGGTCGTCGAGACCGAGCGGCACGCCTCCGCCGCCGTCGCCCTCTGCGTCGACCTGTCCTTCTCCATGGCCGCCGAGGGCCGCTGGGGCCCCATGAAGGAGACCGCCCTGGCCCTCAGCCACCTGGTCTCCACGAAGTTCCCCGGCGACGCGCTGCAGATCATCGGCTTCGGGCTGCACGCCGCCCCCATGACCCTCGGCGAGCTCGCCGAGGTCGAACCGGACTTCGTGCAGGGCACCAACCTCCAGCACGCCCTGAGCATCGCCCGCCGCCACCTGCGCCGGCACCCCGACGCCGAACCCGTCGTCCTCGTCATCACCGACGGCGAGCCCACCGCCCACCTCGACGACTCCGGCGGCACCCCCGAGGCCGTCTTCCAGTGGCCCCCCACGTCCGCCACCATCCGCGCCACCGTCGCCGAGGTGGACCGCCTGACCCGCTTCGGCGCGACCGTCAACCTGTTCATGCTCGGCGAGGACCCCGGCCTGCGCCGGTTCGTGGAGGCCGTCGCCCGCCGCAACGGCGGGCGCGTGCTCACCCCGAGCCCCGAACGCCTCGGGCAGTTCGTCGTCGACGACTACCTCCGCTCGCGCTCGGGGGGTTCGCGGGGGCGGCG
>NZ_JAAALM010000646.1 GCF_009906395.1 Kineococcus indalonis | reverse complement strand
CCCCCGACCGCGCCCCGACCGCGCGCCGCCGCCGCGGGTGCGCACCCGGTGGTGGCGGTCTAGCGTCGAGCGCGAGGTCGAACCGCGGCCCACGAGGCTCCTGCGCGGTGGACGCCCGGGCGGGAGCGGACCTGCGAGGAGCTCCCCGTGGCGGGAACCTGGTTGCTCGGCCCCGGCGGCAGGACGGACGCCGCCCCGCCGCTGGCGGTGCTGGTGGCCGTCGACGACGGCGACGTCGACGTGGAGGCGTCGCTGGCGGAGCTGGCGCGCCTGGCCGACACCGACGGGGTGGCCGTGGCCGACACCGTCGTGCAGCGGCGCGAGCACCCCGACCCCGCCACGTACGTGGGGTCCGGGACGGTGCGCACGCTGCAGGAGGTGCTGGAACGCACCGGCGCCTCGCTGGTGGTGTGCGACGACGAGCTCTCCCCCGCCCAGGTGCGCACCCTGGAGGAGCGCACCGGCGCGCGGGTGGTGGACCGCACCGCGCTCATCCTCGACGTCTTCGCCGAGCACGCCCGCAGCAGCGAGGGCCGCACCCAGGTGGAGCTGGCGCAGATCGCCTACCAGCTGCCGCGGCTGCGCGGGCGGGGCGCGCAGATGTCGCGCATCGGCGGCGGCCGCGTGGCCGGCGGCGCCGGGATCGGCGTGCGCGGGCCGGGCGAGATGCGGCTGGAGTCCGAGCGGCGCCGGCTGCGCCGCCGCGCCGGGGAGCTGCGCCGGCGCACCCGCGACATCGCCGCCCGGCGCGAGCGCACCCGCACCCGCCGCCAGCGCGACCGGGTGCCCTCCGTGGCGATCACCGGGTACACCAACGCGGGCAAGTCGGCGCTGCTGAACCGCCTCACCGCCGCGGAGGTGGAGGTGCGCGACGAGCTGTTCGCGACGCTGGACCCCACGGTGCGCCGCCTCGTCGTCGACGGCTCGGCGTTCACCGTCACCGACACGGTCGGCTTCGTGCGCAACCTGCCGCACCAGCTCGTCGACGCCTTCCGCTCCACGCTGGAGGAGGTCGTCGGCGCCGACCTCGTCGTGCACGTCGTGGACGCGAGCGCGCCGGACGCCATGGCGCAGGTGACCACGGTGCGCGGGGTGCTGCACGAGATCGGCGCCTCGCACCTGCCGGAGGTCCTCGTGCTCAACAAGGTCGACGTCGCCCCGGCGGAGTGGGTCGACGCGCTGCGCCGCGCGTACCCCGGCGCCCCCGCGGTGTCCGCGCTGACCGGCGAGGGGGTGCCGGAGCTGCGGCACCTGCTGGCGCGGCGGGTGCGCGAGCTGAGCGCGGCCCACGGGCACCCGGCCGGGTCCGAGGATCAGCAGGACGAGGAGCGGCAGGACGTCGTGGTGGACCTGCGGGAGGGCTCGGCGCGCGGCGCGGAGGGGGTGACCCGGTGACCCGGTAACCCGGTGACCCGGCGGCCGCCGGGGGCCGCGGGCAGCGCGTCGCCGCCTCACCCGTCGGAGTAGCGGGCGCGGCGCTCGGCCTCGCGCGCGTCCGGGCCGCGCACCAGGGTGCGCAGCCGCCCCGCGGTGCCGGCGACCGCGACGTCGCCGTCGCGGTCGGTGCGCAGGGTCCGCGCGCCCAGGCCCGCCAGCAGCGCCAGGGTCGGGGCGGCGGGGTGGCCGTAGTCGTTGGCGGCGCCGACCTCCACCAGCGCCACCCGCGGGCGCAGCGCCGCGTACAGCCCCGGCTCCTGCCGGCCGGAGCCGTGGTGGGCGACCTTGACGACGTCCACGACCGCCCCGCCGGGCCAGGAGCCGGCCGAGCGCAGCAGCCGGCGCTGCCCCTCGGGCTCCAGGTCGCCGGTCAGCAGCACCCGCACGCCGGAGACCTCGGCCAGCAGCACGACGCTGGCGTCGTTGACCTGCGAGGAGTCCGGCGCGGGCACGGCGGCGGCGCCGGGGCCGGGAGCCAGGACGGTCCAGCCCGCCCGCCCGGCGGTGCCGCCGCGCCCCGCGACCGCGGTGCGCAGCGG
>NZ_JAAALM010000645.1 GCF_009906395.1 Kineococcus indalonis | reverse complement strand
GAGCCTCGCCCCCCTCGCCGCGGCCCGCCCCCCGGCGCGCCGCGCCCTGCGGGCCGGGAAGGACCTCGTCAGCGGCACCGTGGGGGCCTGCCTGCGCTTCCGCGTCACCGGCCTGGCCGCCGAGGGCGGCTTCTTCGCGCTGCTGTCCCTGCCGCCGCTGGTGTTCGGGCTCGTGGCCAGCCTGGGCTACGCCGGGCGCTGGCTGGGGGCCGCGGAGGTCGCCGCCGCGCGCGGGGAGCTGACGCGGCTGGCGGAGGCCTTCTTCACCCCGGAGGTCATCTCCGAGGTCGTCCTGCCGACCTTCGACTCGGTGACCACCACCGGGCGCGCGGACCTGACGCTGCTCGCCTTCGGCTTCAGCGTCTGGTCCGGCTCCCGCGCGCTGAACGTCTACGTCGACACCATCGCGATCATGTACGGGCTGGGCGGGCACCGCGGCATCGTGCGCACCCGGCTGCTGTCGCTGTCGACGTACCTGGTCGGCCTGCTGGCCGCGGTCGTGGTGGTGCCCCTGCTGCTGGTCGGGCCGCGCGTGGTGGCCCGGTGGCTGCCCAGCGACCTGCGGGCCCTCTCCGGCGCCTACTGGCCCGTGGTGCTGCTGCTGTCGGTCTTCAGCCTGGCCACGCTCTACCACCTGGCCACCCCGGTGCGCAGCCGCTGGTGGCGCGACGTGCCCGGCGCGGTGCTGGCCCTGCTGCTGTGGCTGGTGACGTCCTCGGTGCTGCGCACGCTGCTGTCGGCCTCGGTGGGCGGCACCTCCACCTCGATCTACGGCCCGCTGGCCGCCCCGATCGTCGTGCTCGTGTGGTTCTACTTCCTGGCCATCGCCGTCCTGGTGGGCGCGGCGCTGAACTCCGCGGTGGACCGGGTCTGGCCCGACCCGACGCGGGCGGCGGCGCGCGAGGCCGCGCGCGCGGAGGCCGTCCAGCGCCGCCGCTGGGTGCCCTGAGGGGCGCCTCGCGCGGGCCGGTGCACCGGTGCGGGAACGAGCGGACCCCCCGGCGGCGTTGTGCAGGCACCAGCGACCCGAGGAGGACCCGTGCGCAACGCCGCGACCACGTTCACCTTCGCCGCCCTCATCGCCCTGCTGGGCGCCACGGGGGCCGCCGCCCAGGACGGCTGCACCGACGGCCCGGTGGTGCCGCGGGAGGACTACGCCTCGCGCCTGCCCGTGGCGCCGCCGTCCTCCTCGTCCGGGGGCGCCGGAGCGGCCTGAGCGCCCTCCCGGGGCGCCGGCCCGCCGCTGCGCCGCTGCGCCGGGCCCGGTGAGGCGGTCCACCCCCGCAGCGTCAGCCGGGCCGCGGCCCGACGGTGGCGGGTGGCCGCCTCCTCGGAGCGGGCCGTGCGGGCGCGCCACTCGTGCCAGCGGACCCGCCAGTCCGGCGCCCCGTCGTCCATGGTCCACGCTCCTCGTGTCGTGCCGAGCAGCACCCGCTCACCCGGGGCGTGCCCGTCGGAGGGATCGTGGCAGGTGCGTCCCCCGCGCAGCGCTGCGGGTGGGGCACGCAGAAGGCCCCGCCCCCCGAGGGGGGCGGGGCCTTCCGGCTGGACCTGCCGAGTGGGCGATACTGGGATCGAACCAGTGACCTCTTCCGTGTCAGGGAAGCGCGCTACCGCTGCGCCAATCGCCCTCGAGCGCACCGGGAGCTACCCGGTGGGCTGTGAGGTGGAGACGGGATTCGAACCCGTGTGGACGGCTTTGCAGGCCGCTGCCTAACCTCTCGGCCACTCCACCGCGAGGCTCGCGCCTGTGAGCCGGCCTCCGAGCGGACGACGGGACTCGAACCCGCGACCCTCACCTTGGCAAGGTGATGCGCTACCAACTGCGCTACGTCCGCACGCCTCCGGTTCCCCGCCCTTCCGGCCGGTTCCCCGTGACGTCGTAGACATTAGCCGACGCGGCAGGCTCCAGTCCAACCGCCCCCGCGCGGGCCGTTCACCCGCCGTTCGCCCGCGGGTGCGCCCGGCCCTCCCGCGTC
>NZ_JAAALM010000644.1 GCF_009906395.1 Kineococcus indalonis | reverse complement strand
GGGGTGAACACCCCGCCGTGCACGATCACGCCGGGAGGGGCGGGGTCCGGGCCGGTCAGGCCGTCGTGCCCCGGAAGCGGCGCAGCCGCAGGCTGTTCGTGACGACGAACAGCGACGACAGCGCCATCGCCAGGCCCGCCACGAGCGGGTTCAGCAGCCCCGCCACCGCCAGGGGCAGCGCCGCGACGTTGTAGGCGAAGGCCCAGAAGAGGTTCGCGCGGATGGTGCGCAGCGTCGCGCGCGACAGGCGCAGGGCGTCGACGGCGGCGAGGAGGTCGTCGCGCACGAGGGTCAGGTCGGCGGCGTGGGCGGCCACGTCGGTGCCCGTGCCCACGGCGACGCCGAGGTCGGCGGCGGCCAGGGCGGGGGCGTCGTTGACGCCGTCGCCGACGACGGCGACGGTGCGGCCCTCGGCCTGCAGCCGGCGCACGACCTCGACCTTGCCCTCGGGCAGCACCTCCGCGACGACCTCGTCGATGCCGACCTGGGCGGCGGCGGCGCGGGCGGCGCGGGCGTTGTCGCCGGTCAGCAGCACCGGGCGCAGCCCGAGCCGGCGCAGCCGGGCGACGGCGGCGGCACTGGTGGGGCGCACGGTGTCGGCGACGACGAGCAGGCCGCGCGCGGCGCCGTCCCATCCGACGGCGACGGCGGTGCGGCCGGCCTCCTCGGCGCGCTCGCGGGCCCCGGCCAGGGCGGCGGGCAGGGGCTGGGCCCACTGCTGCTCCAGCCAGGCGGGGCGGCCGGCGGCGACGGCCCGGGCCACGGGGTGCTCGGAGGCGTCCTCGAGGGCGCCGGCGAGGCGCAGCAGCTCCGCCTCGTCCACGCCGGGGGCGGGGTGGACGGACACCAGGGACATCCGCCCGGTGGTGACGGTGCCGGTCTTGTCGAGCACGACGGTGTCGACGCGGCGGGTGGACTCCAGCACCTCGGGGCCCTTGACGAGCACGCCCAGCTGCGCGCCGCGGCCGGTGCCCACGAGCAGTGCGGTGGGGGTGGCCAGGCCCAGGGCGCACGGGCAGGCGATGACGAGGACGGCGACGGCCGCGGTGAAGGCGGTCTCGGCGGGGTGGCCGGTGAGCAGCCAGCCGGCGAGGGTGGCCAGGGCGATCACGAGGACGACCGGCACGAACACCGCGGAGACGCGGTCGGCGAGGCGCTGCACGGCGGCCTTGCCGGACTGGGCGTCCTCGACGGCGCGCGCCATCTGCGCCAGGCGGGTGCTCTCCCCGACGGAGGTGGCGCGCACGACCAGGCGCCCGCCGGCGTTGACGGTGGCGCCGGTGACGGCGTCGCCGGCGCCGACCTCCACGGGCACCGCCTCGCCGGTGAGCAGCGCGGTGTCGACCGCGCCGGAGCCCTCGACGACGACGCCGTCGGTGGCGATCTTCTCGCCGGGGCGCACGACGAACTCGTCGCCGACGGCGAGGGCGGACACCGGCACGCGCTCCTCGTGCCCGCCGCGCAGCACGGCGACGTCCTTCGCGCCGAGGTCCAGCAGGGCGCGCAGCGCCTCGCCGGAGCGGCGCTTGGCGCGCGCCTCCAGGTAGCGGCCGGTGAGCAGGAACACCGTGACCGCGGAGGCGACCTCCAGGTACAGCTCGCCGGAGCCGCTGGAGCGCGCGGGCAGCAGGGTGAGCTCCATGCGCATGCCGGGCATCCCGGCGTGGCCGAGGAACAGCGCGTACAGCGACCAGCCGAACGCGGCGAGGACGCCGAGGCTGACGAGGGTGTCCATGGTCGCGGCGCCGTGGCGGGCGTTGGTGAACGCCGCCCGGTGGAAGGGCCAGGCCCCCCACACGGCCACGGGCGCGGCCAGGGTCAGGCACAGCCACTGCCAGTTCGTGAACTGCCAGGCGGGCACCATCGACAGCAGCAGCACGGGCAGGGTGAGGGCGGCGGAGACGAGCGCGCGCCGGCGCAGCTCGGCGGTGCGCGCGTCGGGCGCGCGGCGCGCGGGGCCCCCGGCGCCGTCGGGGGAGCCGTCGCCGGC
>NZ_JAAALM010000643.1 GCF_009906395.1 Kineococcus indalonis | reverse complement strand
GGGTGGGTCCGTCGACACGGACACGCCGACTAACACCGTTATATAACAGTGCTAGGATGTTTGTCGTGCCTCCCCGACCAGCTCCCGACCTCGACTCCCGGCGCGACCTGATCGTCCGCACCGCCCGGCACCTCGCCGAGTCCGACGGCTGGAGCGCCGTCACGATGCGCCGCCTGGCCGGCGACCTCGGCGTCACCCAGCCCGTGCTCTACTCCGCCTTCCCCGGCCGCCAGGCGCTGCTCGACGCCGTCGCCCTGACCGGCTTCACCGACCTCGCCGCGGCGCTGGGGGCGGCGGACCCCGAGCCCCCGGCGCGCATGCGCGCCTACCTGCGCTTCGCCGCCGAGCACCCGCGGCTGTACGAGGCGATGTTCTCGCTGCCCTCGGGGCTGGCCTTCGCGGCCGAGGACACCCCCGAACCGCTGCGGCGGGCGTTCTCGGGCGTGCGGGACGCCTTCCCCGACGAGGACGGCACCCGCGCCGAGGTCGCCTGGTCGGTGCTGCACGGCCTGGCCACCCTGGAGGCCGGTGCGCGCCTGACCCCCGGGCGGGCGCAGGCCCGGCTGGAGCTGGCGCACCGCCTGCTCACCGCAGGTCCGAGCACCTGACGCACCACCGGGAGCGGAGACCCCCGGCGCTGACCCCCGGCGCTGACCCCCGGCGCTGACCCCCGGCGCGGGCCCTCAGCCCGCGCGGGGGCTCACCCGGCGTGCATGCCGCGCAGGGCGCCGCGCTCGTCGAGCTCCACGTTGAGGCGGTCCGGGCGCAGGTCCGCGGTCGCGGCGCCACCGGGGCGCAGCACGCGCACGGGGCGCCCCCGCGCCCGGGCGCGCGCGACGGCCTCCTCCCAGGGCAGGGCCAGGTACTCGCCCAGCCAGGAGCCCTCGGGGTCCTGCCGCGCGCCGTCGGTGCCCGTGCCGTCCACCCGTGCCCCCGTCCCGGTGCGCGTCGAGGGCCGCGGCCGCCGGACCCTCCCCGTGCGCAGTGTGCGCCCGTCCCGCGCGCGGTGCTGGTGGCGGTGCTCGACGTGCTGACCCCAGCCGGTGCCGGCCAGCACCAGCACCGCACCGGCGGCACCGACCGCCCCCAGCCGCTCCCCGGCCACGAGCGCGCCGAACAGCACCGCCCACAGCGGCTCGGTCCCCAGCAGCAGCGCGCTGCGGGCGGCGGAGACGCGGGCCAGCGCCCACGACTGCGCGAAGAACGCGAACGCGGTGCACCCCAGCGCCAGGTGCGCCACGAGCAGCCACTGCCCGGTCCCGGCGACGCGCACCGCCTGCAGCACCGCGCCCGGCGCGAGCGCGGTGGTCACCAGCGCGCCGGTGCCGGCCTGCACCGCCGAGAGCACCACCAGGTCCACCGGCCCCCCGCCGCGCCCCGCGCCGCGCCCGGTGCCCTGGCCGCGCCCGGGCACGGCCAGGGCGCGGGTGACCTGCCCCAGGACGCTGGCGTGCACCGCGCGCACCGCGGCGGCGGCCAGCACCAGCAGGTCCCCGCGCGCCGGGGCGCCCAGGCCGCCGCGCCCCACCAGCAGCGCCACCCCGGTCAGCACCAGCGCCCCGGCGGCGAAGAACGCCGGCGGCAGCACCCGGCGGGTCAGCGCCCCCTCGACCAGCGGGGTCAGCAGCACCGTGGTGGCGATCAGCACCCCCGCCGAGGTCGCCGACGTGCCGGCCACCCCGTGCGTCTCCAGGGCCAGCACCGCCGTCTGCGTCAGCCCGAACACCACGCCCAGGGCCACGTCGCGCCCCCGCACGGCGCCGCCGCGCCGGTGCCGGCGCACCAGCACCACCAGCGCCAGCGCGGCGGCGGCGCCGGCCGAGCGCAGCGCCAGCGTGCCCGCCACGCCGAGGTCCTCCACGCTGCGCTGGGCGGCCAGGTAGCTGCTGCCCCACACCACCGCCACCGCCAGCAGCACCGCGTCCACGCCGCGCAGCGGCCGCGCGGCTCCGGGAGCGGCGGGAGCGGCGAGACCTGCGGGGGCGGCGGCGCGGCGTGGACG
>NZ_JAAALM010000642.1 GCF_009906395.1 Kineococcus indalonis | reverse complement strand
GAGCGGGGGCGCGGCCGGGGACCTGCCCCAGCCCCCGCTCCTCGCGGCGGCGCACCGGGGTGCCGCTGTCGAAGCCGGCGGCGATGACCGTGACGCGCACCTCGTCGCCCAGGGCGTCGTCGATGACGGCGCCGAAGATGATGTTGGCCTCGGGGTGGGCGGCCTCCTGCACCAGCCGGGCCGCCTCGTTGATCTCGTACAGGCCCAGGTCGGAGCCGCCCTGGATGGAGAGCAGCACGCCGTGGGCGCCGTCGATGCTGGCCTCCAGCAGCGGCGAGGAGATCGCGCTCTCCGCCGCCTGGATGGCGCGGTCGTCGCCGCGCGCGGAGCCGATGCCCATGAGGGCGCTGCCGGCGCCCTGCATGACGGACTTCACGTCGGCGAAGTCGAGGTTGATCAGGCCCGGGGTGGTGATGAGGTCGGTGATGCCCTGCACGCCGGAGAGCAGCACCTGGTCGGCGGACTTGAAGGCGTCCAGGATGCTGACCTGCTTGTCGCTGATGGACAGCAGCCGGTCGTTGGGGATGACGATGAGGGTGTCCACCTCGTCGCGCAGCTCGGCGATGCCGGACTCGGCGGAGTTGGCGCGGCGGCGGCCCTCGAAGGTGAAGGGGCGGGTCACCACGCCGATCGTCAGGGCGCCCAGGGAGCGGGCGATGCGGGCCACGACGGGTGCACCGCCGGTGCCGGTGCCGCCGCCCTCGCCGGCGGTGACGAAGACCATGTCGGCGCCCTTGAGCACCTCCTCGATCTCCTCGGCGTGGTCCTCGGCGGCCTTGCGGCCGACCTCGGGGTCCGCGCCGGCGCCGAGGCCGCGGGTGAGCTCGCGGCCGACGTCGAGCTTGACGTCGGCGTCGCTCATGAGCAGCGCCTGCGCGTCGGTGTTGACGGCGATGAACTCGACGCCCTTGAGGCCGACCTCGATCATCCGGTTGACCGCGTTCACCCCGCCGCCGCCGACGCCGACGACCTTGATGACCGCTAGGTAGTTCTGCGGAGCTGCCACGTCGAGTGCCTCTCGCCTCTTTCGCCGATGCCGCCCGGGGACGGCGCGCCGTTCCCGGTGAAACGCTGACCCTCAGGTAGAGGGTTAACGTTATGTCATTTCCTGTTGGTGGGTGACCGTAGGGAGCCGAGGGGTCGCGGTGCAACTGCCGCCCCGGCGTGTCGCGGGGGCGCACCGCCCGGACGGCTCAACCGCCCGGGCGCCCGGCGCCGCCCTCAGCCGGCCGGACGCACCGCCGGCGCGTCCGGGGCGGAGACGTCGATCGACTGCGCCGCAGCGGCCACGGGGTCCTCCAGCAGCCGCAGCAGCACCTGCGCCTTGCGCTCGGGCCGGCTCGCGTCGCCCCACAGCACCGACGGGCCGTCCGCCAGCTGCAGCGCCACCGCGTCCGGGCTCCGCGCCGTGATCGAGGCCACCCGCGAGCGCACCGCCGTGGACAGCGAGCCGTTCACCGCGAGCGCCTCGCGCAGGGTGCCCGCCCGGGTGCGCTCCACGTCCACGCTGAGCAGCGGCACCCCCGTCGGCGCCGCGTCGGCGTGCTGCAGCACGCGCGCCTCGGCGTCCACGAGGTCCACCCCGCCGGTGGTCGAGGGCACCGCCGCCACCGCCTGGCGCTCGCGGACCCGCACCTCCAGCGTCGACGGCCACGAGCGGCGCACGTCCACCGACTCCACCAGCGGCAGCGCCGCGCCCACCCGGCGCGAGAGGGCGCGGGTGTCCACGGCGGCCAGCGCGCCGCCGCGCTGGCCGTCCACCAGGGCGCGCACCCGCTCGGCGTCGGTGCGCTCGGTGCCGCTGACGCGCACCTGCTGCACGCGCAGCCACGGCGAGGCCAGCGCCACCCAGCCGGCGAGGGCGACCAGCACCGCGAGCGCGGCGGCCCCCAGCGCGGCGCGCCGGCGCAGCGGCGCGCGGCGCGCCAACCGGCCGGTCAGGTCGGCGACGCGCGCTCCCCCGACCCGGGCGCGGCCCTGCGCCGCGCCCGGGTCGGGGGAG
>NZ_JAAALM010000641.1 GCF_009906395.1 Kineococcus indalonis | reverse complement strand
GGGTGGGGCGTGGGGAGCGGGCGGGTCTCAGCCCTTGACGGCGCCGGCCATGATGCCGCTGACGATCTGCTTGCCCAGCAGCACGAAGACCACGATGACCGGCAGGGTGCCGACGAGGGTGCCCGCCATGATGATCGAGGTGTCGGGCACGTAGCCGCTGCCGAGGTTGTTCAGGGCGACCTGCACCGTGGGCATCGAGGAGTTCAGCGCGATGACGGGCCAGAAGAAGTCGTTCCAGGCCGTCATGAACGTGAGCATCCCCAGCACGGCCATGCCCGGGCGGGCGATGGGCAGCACGATGCTGAACACGGTGCGGGTGGAGGAGGCGCCGTCGACCCTGGCGGCCTCCAGCAGCTCGTCGGGCAGCGTCTGCACGAGGTACTGGCGCATGAAGAACACGCCGAACGCGGTGACCAGGGAGGGCAGGATCACCGACTCCAGCCGGCCCGCCAGGCCCCAGTCGGACATGATCTTGTACAGCGGCACGACGCCCAGCGTCGGCGGGATCATCAGGGTGCCGATGGTCACGGCGAACAGGAGGTTCTTGCCCTTGAAGCGCAGCTTGGCGAAGGCGAACCCGGCCAGGGTGCAGAAGAGCAGGGTGCCGACGGTCGTGACGCCGGAGACGACCAGCGAGTTCACGATGGCCAGGCCGATGGCCTGCTGCTCCAGGGCGGTGGTGATGTTCTGCCACAGGTAGGGCCCGGGCAGGAACGGCGGCGGCGACTGCGTCATCTCCGACATCGGCCGGCTCGCCGCGACGATCATGTAGTAGAACGGCACGAGGAAGACGAACGCCGTGATGCCCAGCAGCACGTAGGTGAGCCAGCCGGCGGCGTCGGGGGCGCGGTAGCGCCGGCGGCGGCCGTCGGAGGCCGGGGTGGGCGCGGCCAGGGCTGCGTCGCGGACGGTCGTCGCGGTCATCGCCGGGCTCCTTCGCGGTCGCGGTCGCGCCAGCGGGCCAGCGCGGTGTTGAGCAGGACCAGGACGATGATGAGCAGGAACGTCACCCACGCGATGGTGGCGGCCCGGCCCAGCGCGCCGTAGGCCCAGCCCTGCTGGTACATGAACAGCCCCAGCGTCTGGTACTGGTTCAGCGCCCCGCCGTCCACGCCGCCGAAGAGCAGCGGCTCGCCGAAGAGCTGGGTGGCGCCGATGGTGGAGACCACGACGGTGAACAGGATCGTCGGGCGCAGGCCCGGCAGGGTGACGTGCACGAACTGCTGCCAGCGGTTCGCGCCGTCCAGGGCCGCGGCCTCGTACAGGTCCTGCGGGATGGACTGCATGCCGGCCAGGTAGATGAGGGCGTTGTAGCCCGTCCAGCGCCAGATGACGATGATCGAGATGGCGATCTGCGCGCTGAGGTCGCCGTTGCGCCAGTCCAGGCCGTCCACGCCGACCAGCGAGAGCAGCCAGTTCGCCAGGCCGTTGTCCCGGCCGAAGATCTGGGCGAAGACGAGCGTGGAGGCCGCCACCGAGGTGGCGTACGGCATCATCATCGACACGCGGAAGAAGTTGCGCCCGCGCATGCGGTAGTTCAGCAGGTGCGCCAGGCCCAGGGCCAGCATGAGCTGCGGGACGGTGGAGATCACGCCGAGCGTGAAGGTGTTCCACAGCGCGTTGTAGAACTCCTCGCTCGTGAAGAGCCAGGTGTAGTTCTCCCAGCCGTTGAACTCCGGCTCCCCGCCCAGGTCGTAGGAGTGGAAGCTGATCCACATCGTGTAGACGAGCGGGAAGAGCCCGAAGGCGAAGAACAGCAGGAAGAAGGGGGCGATGTAGGCGTACGGCGCGGCGAGGCCCTCGAACCGGAACAGCCGCGAGCGCAGCGACTGCTCCGGAGCGGGGGTCTTCGAGCCGCGGCCGGCCGGGGCCGGTGGGGCGGTCGTGCTGGGAGCGCTCACGACGTCTCCTCGCGGGTGGGGTTCGGCTGGAGCAGGGCTGGGGCGGAGCTGGTCCGGGACCGGTCCGGGACCGTCCGGGGGCGGGACGGGGCGGCCGCCCGCG
>NZ_JAAALM010000640.1 GCF_009906395.1 Kineococcus indalonis | reverse complement strand
GGGGCCGGCGGCGGCCGCCCCGTTCGCACCGCCGGGGGCGGCGGGAGCGCCGGGGCCGGCGGCCGCGGCGGCCTCCGCGGACGCGGCCTCCAGCTCCTCCAGCACCGCCGCCAGGCCCTGCCCGGTGCGCTTGCGGGTCATCTGCACCAGGCCCAGGGAGGTGACCTCGGCGACCTGGTGCTTGGTGCGGTCGCGGCCCAGGCACTCCACGAGCCGGCGCAGGACGAGGTCGCGGTTGGACTCCAGGACCATGTCGATGAAGTCGATGACGATGATCCCGCCGATGTCGCGCAGCCGCAGCTGGCGGACGATCTCCTCCGCGGCCTCGAGGTTGTTGCGGGTGACCGTCTCCTCCAGCGTGCCGCCGGAGCCGGTGAACTTGCCCGTGTTGACGTCGATGACGTGCATCGCCTCGGTCGGGTCGATCACCAGCGAGCCGCCCGAGGGCAGCCACACCTTGCGGCCCAGGGCCTTCTGCAGCTGCTCGTCGACGCGGTGGGCGGCGAAGACGTCGTCCTCGCCCTCCCAGCGCTCGGCCCGCTGCAGCAGGTCGGGGGCGACGTCGCCGAGGTAGTCGCTGACCGTCCCCCACGCCTCGTCGCCGGAGACGACCAGGCGGGAGAAGTCCTCGTTGAAGACGTCCCGCACCACGCGCACGGTCAGGTCCGGCTCGCCGTGCAGCAGCACGGGGGCGTTCTTGGCCGACGCCTTGGCCTGGATGGCCTCCCAGGTGGCCTGCAGGCGCTGCACGTCCGCGGCCAGCTCCTCCTCGGAGACGCCCTCGGCGGCGGTGCGCACGATGACGCCGGCGCCCTCGGGCACGACCTTCTTGAGGACCTTCTTCAGCCGCGAGCGCTCGGTGTCGGGCAGCTTGCGGGAGATGCCGGTCATGGAGCCGCGCGGGACGTAGACCAGGAAGCGGCCCGGCAGCGACACCTGGCTGGTGAGGCGGGCGCCCTTGTGCCCGACCGGGTCCTTGGTGACCTGCACCAGGACCGGGTCGCCGGACTTCAGGGCGGCCTCGATGCGCCGCGGCTGGCCCTCCAGGCCGGCCGCGTCCCAGTTGACCTCGCCGGCGTAGAGCACGGCGTTGCGGCCCTTGCCCACGTCGACGAAAGCGGCCTCCATGCTCGGCAGGACGTTCTGCACGCGGCCGAGGTAGACGTTGCCGACCATCGTGGTCTGCGCCTTCCGGGCGCCGTAGTGCTCCACGAGGATGCCGTCCTCGAGCACGCCGATCTGGGTGACGCCGTCCTCCTCGCGCACCACCATGACGCGCTCGACGCTCTCGCGGCGGGCGAGGAACTCCGCCTCGGTGAGGATCGCGCGGCGGCGCCCGTGCTCGCGCCCCTCGCGGCGGCGCTGCTTCTTGGCCTCCAGGCGGGTGGAGCCCTTCAGCGCGGTGATCTCGTCCTCACCGGTGCCCGAGCCGGTGCCGGTGCTGCGCGCGCGGCGCGGCTCGCGCACCCGCACGACGGTGTTCGGCGGGTCGTCCGGGGCCGGCTCCTCGCTCTCGCCGGCCCCGCCGCGACGGCGGCGACGGCGGCGGCGGCGCGAGGAGCCGGAGGACTCCTCCGCCTCGGCGGCCTCCTCGTCCTCGTCCGCGGCGTCGACCTCCGCCTCGGCGGCCTCGTCGGCGCCCTCCTCGGCGTCCTCGTCGGCGTCCTCGGGAGCCTCGTCCTCCTCCTCGGAGCGCTCGGCGTCCTCGCGGGAGCGGCCGCGGCGGCCGCGACCGCCGCGGCGGCGGCGGCGGCGGGGTGCACCGTCCTCGTCGCCCTCCTCGCCCTCCTCGCCCTCGACGCCCTCGACGCCCTCGTCCTCGACGTCGTCCACGTCCTCGCGGACGACGGTGAGGGCCTCCAGCAGCTCCTCGACCCCGTGGGCGGGGCGCTGGGCGGCGTCCTCGGGGGCGGCCTCCTCGGCGGCGGCGCCCTGCGCGGGGCGCTCCTCCTCGGCGGCGCGCTCCTCGGCGGGGCGCGGCGGCCCGGCGGGCGCGGAGGCGCGGCGGC
>NZ_JAAALM010000063.1 GCF_009906395.1 Kineococcus indalonis | reverse complement strand
GCGGGTGGGCGGTGCCACCGGGAGGTGGCGCCTCAGGCGGTCAGCGGGGCCGCGTCGGCGCGGATCGGCGAGGGCAGGGCGGTGTCGCCCATGAGGTACTCGTCGACCGCGGCCGCGCACGCGCGGCCCTCCGCGATCGCCCACACGATGAGGGACTGCCCGCGGCCGGCGTCGCCGGCGACGAACACCCCCGGGGTGCCGCTGGCGTAGCCCGGCGTGCGGGTGAAGCGGGTGCGCGCGTCGGTGCCCAGTCCGAGCTGGCCCACCAGGTCGCCGTGCTCGGGACCGGAGAAGCCGATCGCCAGCAGCACCAGCTGCGCCGGGATGTCCTGCTCGGTGCCCTCCACCGGCGTCCACACGCCGTCGACCTTGCGCACCTCCACGACGCGCAGGGCCTTCACGCGCCCGTGCTCGTCGCCGACGAGGGCCTGCGTGGAGGCGGAGAAGCGCCGTTCGCCGCCCTCCTCGTGGGAGGAGGAGACGCTGAACACCTTCGGCATCGTCGGCCACGGCTCGTCCTCGGAGCGCTCGCCGGGGGCCTTGGGGTAGATGTCCAGCTGCGTCACCGAGCGGGCGCCCTGGCGCAGCGCGGTGCCGTAGCAGTCCGATCCGGTGTCGCCGCCGCCGATGACGACCACGTCGAGGCCGGCGGCGTCGACGTAGTGCTCCGGGCGCGGCTCGCCCACCGCGACGCGGTTGGTCGGCGGCAGGTACTCCATCGCCTGGTGCACCCCGGCCAGCTCGCGGCCGGGCAGCTGCACGTCGCGCCACTGGGTGGCCCCGGTGGCCACGACGACCGCGTCGTACCGGTCGCGCAGCTGCTCACCGGTGATGTCGGTGCCGATGCTGACGCCGGGGCGGAAGCGGGTGCCCTCGGCCTCCATCTGCGCCAGGCGCCGGTCCAGGACGGCGCGCTCCATCTTGAACTCGGGGATGCCGTAGCGCATCAGCCCGCCGATCTTGTCGTCGCGCTCGTACACGGCGACGGTGTGCCCGGCGCGGGTCAGCTGCTGGGCGGCGGCCAGGCCCGCGGGCCCGGAGCCGACCACGGCGACGGTCTTGCCGGTCAGGCGCTCCGGCGGGCGCGGCTCCAGCCCGCCCAGGCCGACCGCGTGCTCGGCGATCATCACCTCGACCTGCTTGATCGTCACCGGCGGCTGGTTGATGCCCAGCACGCACGCCGACTCGCACGGCGCCGGGCACAGCTTGCCGGTGAACTCCGGGAAGTTGTTCGTCGCGTGCAGCCGCTCGGAGGCCTGCGCGAAGTCGCCGCGGCTGACCAGGTCGTTCCACTCGGGGATGAGGTTCCCCAGCGGGCAGGCGTTGTGGCAGAACGGGATGCCGCAGTCCATGCAGCGCCCGGCCTGCCGCTTGAGCGCGTCGTCGCTCTGCTTCTCGTACACCTCGCGCCAGTCCATCAGGCGCAGCGGCACGGGGCGGCGGGGCGGGAGCTCGCGCTCGCGGACCTTCAGGAAACCCCGGGGATCAACCATGAGAAGCCTCCATGATGCGGGTCAGCACGGCGTCGGAGTCCGGCTCCAGACCGTCGCTGACGGCCTGGGCGCGGACCTGCAGGACGCGGCGGTAGTCCCGCGGGACGATCGTCGAGAAGCGCTGCCGCGCGGCCCCCCAGTCGGCGAGGAGCTTGGCGGCGACGGTGGAGTCGGTGTGCTCGCGGTGGGCGACGAGCAGGTCGTGCACGCGTGCGGCCGCCTCGTCGTCCATCGGCTCCACGTCGACCATGTCGCGGTTGACGCGGGACCCCTTGAGGTCGAGCACGTGGGCCAGGCCGCCGGACATGCCCGCGGCGACGTTGCGCCCGGTGCGGCCCAGCACGACGACCTCACCGCCGGTCATGTACTCCAGCGCGTGGTCGCCCACGCCCTCCACGACGGCGGTGGCGCCGGAGTTGCGCACGCAGAAGCGCTCCCCGACCTCACCGCGCAGGAACATCCGGCCCGCGGTGGCGCCGTAGCCGATGACGTTGCCGGCGACGATGTCGCGCTCGCGCGAGCCGGTGGCGCGGTCCGGGCGCACCACGACGGTGCCGCCGGACAGGCCCTTGCCCACGTAGTCGTTGGTGTCGCCGAACAGGCGCAGCGTGATGCCGCGCGGCAGGAAGGCGCCCAGCGACTGGCCGGCCGAGCCGGTCAGCGTGACGTCGATGGTGCCCTCGGGCAGCCCCGCCTCGCCCCACGCCTTGGTGACCTCGTGGCCCAGCAGGGTGCCGATGGTGCGGTTGACGTTGCGCACCGGCAGCTCCACCTGCACCGGCGTGCCGTCGCGCAGGGCCGCGCCGGCGCGCTCGATGAGGACGTGGTCCAGCGCCTTCTCCAGGGCGTGGTCCTGCGCCTGCGTCTGGTGCAGCGCGGAACCCTCCGGCGCGGTAGGCGCGTGCAGGATCGGCGCCAGGTCCAGGCCGGAGGCCTTCCAGTGCGCGACCGCGCGGCGGGTGTCGAGGACCTCCACGTGGCCCACGGCCTCCTCCAGGGACCGGAAGCCGAGCTGCGCGAGGTACTCGCGCACCTCCTGCGCCAGGTACTCGAAGAACGTCACCAGGTACTCGGCCTTGCCGTTGAACCGCGAGCGCAGCTCGGGGTTCTGGGTGGCCACGCCCACCGGGCAGGTGTCCAGCTGGCACACGCGCATCATGATGCAGCCGGAGACGACCAGCGGGGCGGTGGCGAAGCCGAACTCCTCGGCGCCCAGCAGGGCGGCGATGACGACGTCGCGGCCGGTCTTCAGCTGGCCGTCGACCTGCACGGAGATGCGGTCGCGCAGCCCGTTGACCACCAGGGTCTGCTGGGTCTCGGCCAGGCCGAGCTCCCAGGGGCCGCCGGCGTGCTTGAGGCTGGTCAGCGGCGCCGCGCCGGTGCCGCCGTCGTGCCCGGAGATGAGCACCACGTCGGCCTTGGCCTTGGACACGCCGGTGGCGACCGTGCCGACGCCCACCTCGGACACGAGCTTGACGTGCACCCGTGCCGCGGGGTTGGAGTTCTTCAGGTCGTGTATGAGCTGGGCGAGGTCCTCGATGGAGTAGATGTCGTGGTGCGGCGGCGGGGAGATGAGCCCGACGCCGGGCGTGGAGTGCCGGGTCTTGGCGATGTTCGGGTAGACCTTGTGCCCGGGCAGCTGCCCGCCCTCGCCGGGCTTGGCGCCCTGGGCGACCTTGATCTGCAGGTCGGTGGCGTGGGTGAGGTACATGCTGGTCACGCCGAAGCGGCCCGAGGCGATCTGCTTGATCGCGGAGTTGCGCACCGGGTCCAGCAGGCGCTCGACGTCCTCGCCGCCCTCGCCGGTGTTGGACTTCGCGCCCAGGCGGTTCATGGCCACGGCCAGGACCTCGTGGGCCTCCTGGCTGATGGAGCCGTAGCTCATCGCGCCGGTGGAGAACCTCTTGACGATCTCGCTGACCGGCTCGACCTCGTCGACGGGGACGGGCTCGCGCACGCCCTTCTTCAGCTGCAGCAGCCCGCGCAGGGTCATCAGCCGCTCGGCCTGCTCGTCCACCCGGGAGGTGTACTTGCGGAAGAGGGCCTCGTTGCGCTGGCGGGTGGAGTGCTGCAGCTGGAAGACGGTCTCGGGGTCGAACAGGTGCGGCTCGCCCTCGCGGCGCCACTGGTACTCCCCGCCCGTCTCCAGGCGGCGGTGGGCGCGCTCCTGCCCCTCCACGGGGTAGGCGATGCGGTGCCGGCGCGCGACCTCCTCGGCGAGCACGTCCAGGCCGACGCCGCCCAGGCGGGAGGTGGTGGCGGTGAAGTACTCGTCGACGAGGGTCTGCGACAGGCCCAGGGCCTCGAAGACCTGCGCGCCGCGGTAGGAGGCGACGGTGGAGATGCCCATCTTGGACATGACCTTCAGCACGCCCTTGCCCAGCGCCTTGATGAGGTTGCGCACCGCGGTCTGCGGGTCCACGCCGGTGATCACGCCGGTGCGGGCGAGGTCCTCGACGGTCTCCATCGCCAGGTACGGGTTGATGGCGGCGGCGCCGTAGCCGATGAGCAGCGCGACGTGGTGCACCTCGCGCACGTCGCCGGCCTCGACGACCAGGCCGACCTGGGTGCGCAGCTTCTGGCGCACCAGGTGGTGGTGCACCGCGCTGGTCAGCAGCAGCGAGGGGATCGGCGCCAGCTCGGCGGTGGAGTCGCGGTCGGACAGGACCACGAAGACCGCGCCGTCGGCGATGGCGCGCGAGACCTCCGCGCGGATCTCCTCGATGCGCCGGGCCAGCTCCGCGCCGCCGCCGGCGACGCGGTACAGGCCCTTGACGGTGTGGGTGGTGCGCCCGGGGTTCCGCCGGTCGCGGTCGATGTGGACGATCTTGGCGAGCTCGTCGTTGTCGATCACGGGGAAGGGCAGCACCAGCTGGTGGCAGTGCGCCGGGCTGGCGGCCAGGAAGTTCTTCTGCGGGCCGGCGATGGTGATCAGCGAGGTGACGAGCTCCTCGCGGATGGCGTCCAGCGGCGGGTTGGTGACCTGCGCGAAGAGCTGGGTGAAGTAGTCGAAGAGCAGCCGCGGGCGCTGCGAGAGGACCGCCAGGGGCGTGTCGGAGCCCATGGAGCCGATCGGCTCGGCGCCGGCGCGGGCCATCGGGGCGAGGATGAGGCGCAGCTCCTCCTCGGTGTACCCGAAGGTCTGCTGGCGCCGGGCCACCGAGGCGTGGGTGTGCACCACGTGCTCGCGCGGGGGCAGGTCGCCCAGGTGCACGACGTTCTTCAGCCACTCGGCGTACGGCTGGGCGGCGGCCAGCTCGGCCTTGATCTCCTCGTCGTCGACGATGCGCCCGCGGGCGGTGTCGACCAGGAACATCTTGCCGGGCGCGACGCGGCCGCGGGTGACGACCGAGGCGGGGTCCAGGTCCAGGACGCCGACCTCGCTGGCCAGGACGACCAGGCCGTCGTCGGTGACCCAGTACCGCGAGGGGCGCAGCCCGTTGCGGTCCAGGACGCAGCCGATGAGGGTGCCGTCGGTGAAGGTGAGGTTGGCCGGGCCGTCCCAGGGCTCGGAGAACATCGAGTGGAACTCGTAGAAGGCCCGGCGGGCCGGGTCCATCTCGGTGTTGTTCTCCCACGCCTCGGGGATCATCATCAGCACCGCGTGCGGCAGGGAGCGCCCGGCCAGGTGCAGCAGCTCCAGCACCTCGTCGAAGGAGGCGGAGTCCGAGCCCTCGGTGGCGCAGATGGGACCCAGGCGCTGCACGTCGCCGGGGATGAGCGGGGTGCTCATCGTCGACTCGCGCGCCGCGGTCCAGTTGCGGTTGCCCTTGACGGTGTTGATCTCGCCGTTGTGGGCGATGGTGCGGAAGGGGTGCGCCAGCGGCCACGACGGGAAGGTGTTCGTCGAGAAGCGCGAGTGGACCAGGCCCAGCTCGGTGGTGAAGCGCCGGTCGGACAGGTCCGGGAAGAAGGGCTCCAGCTGACCGGTGGTCAGCATGCCCTTGTAGACCATGGTGCGCGCCGACAGCGAGGGGAAGTACACGCCCAGGTCGCGCTCGGCGCGCTTGCGCAGCGGGTACACCCGCCGGTCCAGGTCGATGCCGCTCTCCCCCGCCCGCCCGGCCAGGAACAGCTGGGCGAAGTGGGGCATGCAGGCGCGCGCCTGCGCACCCACGAGGTCGGCGGTGACGGGCACGTCGCGCCAGCCGAGGACGAGCAGGCCCTCCTCCTCGGCGATGGCCTCGACGCGGGCCACGGCCTCGGCGCGCTCGGCGTGCTCGACGGGCAGGAAGGCGTTGCCGGCGGCGTAGGCGCCCTTGGCGGGCAGCTCGACGCCCTGCTCGGCCATGACGGCGCGCAGGAACTCGTCGGGGACCTGGGTGAGGATGCCCGCACCGTCGCCGGTGTTGGTCTCCGCGCCCACCGCGCCGCGGTGGTCGAGGTTGCGCAGGGCGGTCAGGGCGTGCTCGACGATGTCGTGGCCGGGCTCGCCGCGCATCGTGGCGACGAAGGCCACGCCGCAGGCGTCGTGCTCGTTGCTGCGCTCGTACAGCCCGGCGTCCGGGGGCAGCGCGGAGAAGGGCAGGGGACGGACGGCCCGCTCGGTGCGGGCGGCGTGCTGCGCGGTGGGCGCGAGGGGTTGCGACATGCGGTGCACCGTCCTCGGAGAGAGGTCCGGGAGGACCTCGATGGACAGGGGGTCTCTCGACGGGTCTCTTCGAGCGGGTCCCGGGCCGCCGGAGCGGTCTTCCCGGGCGGAGGTGGCGCGCCTGGTGGACGCGCACCCCCGAACGCGGGACGGCGCTGGCCCACGTTCACCTCACTGTAACGCCACGGACCTCGTGCTCATTCGCACGAGAGCGTCACCGGATCATCACGACGACGGGTGGTCGTGGTCCTTCGAGGTCGGCTGCGAGGAATCGGTCACGGTCTGTGCACCTGCCTGCGGCACGGCGTCACCGGAGGGAGGAGTGGCCACCGGGGACTGCGGTGAGGGTACCCGCTCCAGCGGCTCGTCCCGACCAGCCTCCCCCGCCCGCTCACCCCGGTGGCGGCGCCGGGAGAGCACCAGGGCGACCACCGCGGCCACGAGCACGACCGCGGCCACCCACTGGTTCACGCGCAGCCCGGCGACCACGTTGGCCTCGTCCACCCGCAGCGCCTCGGTGACCGAGCGGCCCGCGGTGTAGAGGGCCACGTACAGGAAGAAGGCCTGCCCGTGCCGCAGCCGCGCGCGCCGGTCGACCAGCACGATCAGCGCGGCGGACAGCAGGCACCACAGCGACTCGTACAGGAACGCGGGGTGGAAGGTGCCCAGCACCTCCGCCCGCCCGTCGGCGCCGGTGACGGCCCGCCCGGCGGCCTCGTCCCAGCGGTGGACCGTCAGCGCCCACGGCACGTCGGTGGCGCGCCCGTACAGCTCGTTGTTGAACCAGTTGCCCCAGCGGCCCAGCGCCTGCGCCACCAGCAGGCCCGGGGCGGCGGCGTCGGCGAAGGGCGCCAGGCGGTACCCGGCGCGCCGGCAGGCGATCCAGGCGCCCAGCACGCCGGCGGCCACCGCGCCCCAGATGCCCAGGCCGCCCTGCCACACGTACAGCGCGCGCACCGGCTCGCCGCCGGCGCCGAAGTACGCCTCCGGGGAGGTGAGCACGTGGTACAGCCGGGCGCCGACCACGCCCAGCGGCACGGCCCACACCGCCACGTCCAGCGGGAAGTCCGGCCGGCCGCCGCGGGCGCGCCAGCGGCGCGAGGTGATCCACAGGCCCACGACGATGCCGGCGAGGATGCACAGCGCGTACGCGCGCAGCGGCACCGGGCCCAGGTGCCACACGCCCTGCGTCGGGCTGGGCAGCGCGGCGGGCAGCGCCGCGGGCAGCGCCGCGGGCAGGGCCGCGGGCAGGGCGCTCACCGCGCTCACGACGCGGCGGCCGCGGCGACCTGCTGCTGCAGGTAGCCGGCCGGGTCGGCGCCGAGGAGCTGCTCGGTGTCCAGGGCGGTGGTCGCCCCGCCCTCGGGGGTGATCTGCACGGTGGGGGTGCCCGAGACGCCCGCGGCCCCCATGCCGTCCTGCACCCGGCGCACGTAGCCGGCGTACTCGTCGTCGTCCAGGGCCCGCTGCCAGCGGTCCAGGTCGGCGACCCCGGCCTCCCGGGCCGCCTCGCGCAGCTGCTCGTCGCTGTAGCCGTCGCCCTCCTCCTGCGGCTGGCGGGCGAAGACGGCCCGGGTGTACTCCGCGAAGCGGCCCTGCGCGTCGGCGGCCGCGGCGCCCTCGGCGGCGCGCGTGGAGGAGTCGTTGCGCAGGCTGTCGTCCAGGAAGCTCAGGGTGTGCACGACCACGCGCGCCCGCCCGGAGGCGGCCAGCTGCACGTAGGCGTCACCGGCGGCGGCCTCGAACCGCGCGCAGTACGGGCACTGGTAGTCCAGCCACACGTCCAGCGAGGGGGCACCGGCGGCCGGCTCGCCCGGCAGCACGTAGCCGCCGGCCCCCCCGGAGGCCGAGGGCGGGGTGGCGCCGGCGGTGGTGGTCGCGGCGTCGCGCTCGCGGGCGACGAGGACCACCACGACGGCCACCAGGGCGAGCACCGCGACGACGGCGACGCTGACCAGCAGCACGCGGCGGCTGCGCTCGCGGGCCAGCTCGCGCTGGCGCAGCGCGGCCGCCTTGGCGCGGCGCGCCTCGCGGGCGTCCTCGGCCAGGCCGGCGCGCGCGGGGTCGCCGCCGGGTCGCTTCTTGCTGCTCAACGCTGCTCTCCTCGCAGGCGCCCGGGCACGGGACCGGGCGGTCGGGTCTGCCGGCGCGGCGGTGGCCGCGCCGGCGGGTGCCGCTGGCGGACCGGTGCTGGACCGGCCCCGCCCGCTCAGGACCGGCGCACGCCCTCGGCCAGCCGCTCGGCCAGCTCGCCCACGGCCCGCGCGCCGGCGGCCGGGGAGTCCGCCTCCAGCAGGCGCGCGACGAACGCGGAGCCGACGATGACGCCGTCGGCGTAGCCGGCCACCTGCGCGGCCTGCTCGGGCGTGGACACCCCCAGGCCGACGCAGACGCGCTCGGCCCCGGCCGCGCGGGTGCGCTCCACCAGGCGGGCGGCGCCGGCGCCCACCGTGGTGCGCGCGCCCGTGACGCCCATCGTGGAGGCGGCGTAGACGAACCCGCGGCAGGCGGCCGCGGTGGAGGCCAGGCGCGCGTCGGTGGAGCTGGGCGCGACGAGGAAGACCCGCTCCAGGTCGTGCTCGTCGCTGGCCTCGAGCCAGGCGGCGGCCTCGTCGGGGATGAGGTCGGGCGTGATGAGCCCGGCCGCGCCCGCGGAGGCCAGGTCGGCGGCGAAGCGGGCCACGCCGTAGCGGTCCACCGGCGGCCAGTACGTCATCACCAGCACGGCCGCGCCGGTGGCGGCGACCTGCTCCACGGCGCGCAGCACGTCCGCGGGGCGGGTGCGCGCGCGCAGGGCCGCGTCCACGGCGCGCTGGATGGTGGGCCCGTCCATCGTCGGGTCCGAGTACGGCAGGCCCAGCTCGACGACGTCCGCGCCCCCGGCCACCGCCGCCTTCGCGGCCGCGACGCTGGCGTCGAGGTCGGGGAAGCCGACGGGCAGGTACGCCACCAGGGCCGAGCGGCCCTCGGCCCTCGCGCGGTCCACCGCCGCGGCGGAGGTGCCCGCCCGGGCGGCGCCCCGGCCCGCTCCGCTCACGTCCACGCTCGTGGTGCTCACCAGCCCGACCCCTCGGTGTCCTGCGGCGCGTCGGCGACGCGCTCGGCCTCCGACGCCACCAGGTCGGCGTCGCTGACGAGCCCGAACCAGCGGGCGGCGGTGTCCACGTCCTTGTCCCCGCGGCCGGAGAGGTTCACCAGCAGCACCGCCTCCGGGCCCAGCTCGCGGCCCACGCGCAGCGCCCCGGCCAGGGCGTGGGCGCTCTCGATGGCGGGGATGATGCCCTCGGTGCGGCACAGCAGCCGGAAGGCCTCCATGGCCTCGGCGTCGGTGACCGGGCGGTACTCGGCGCGCCCGGAGGCGCCCAGCCAGGAGTGCTCCGGGCCCACCCCGGGGTAGTCCAGGCCGGCGGAGATGGAGTGCGACTCCACCGTCTGCCCGTCCTCGTCCTGCAGCACGAACTGCCGCGCGCCCTGGAACACCCCCGGCGAGCCGCCGGTGATGGAGGCGGCGTGGCGGCCCGAGCCCACGCCCTCCCCGCCCGCCTCGAAGCCGAACAGGCGCACGGCCGGGTCGTCGAGGAAGGCGTGGAAGATGCCGATCGCGTTGGAGCCGCCGCCCACGCAGGCGCACACCGCGTCCGGCAGCCGGCCGGTCAGCTCGAGCACCTGGGCGCGCGCCTCCAGGCCGATGACCCGCTGGTGGTCGCGCACCAGCACCGGGAAGGGGTGCGGGCCGGCGACCGTGCCGAAGACGTAGTGGGTGGTGTCCACCGAGGCGACCCAGTCGCGGAAGGCCTCGTTGACGGCGTCCTTCAGGGTGCGGCTGCCGGCGGTGACGGGCACGACCTCAGCACCCAGCAGGCGCATGCGGGCGACGTTCAGCGCCTGGCGACGGGTGTCCTCCTCGCCCATGTACACCACGCACTCCAGGCCCATGAGGGCCGCGGCCGTGGCGGTGGCCACGCCGTGCTGCCCGGCGCCGGTCTCGGCGATGACGCGGCGCTTGCCCATCCGCCGGGTCAGCAGCGCCTGGCCGAGGACGTTGTTGATCTTGTGCGAGCCGGTGTGGTTGAGGTCCTCGCGCTTGAGCAGCACGGTGGCGCCGCCGGCGTGCTCGGCGAAGCGGGGCACGGGCGTGATGATGCTGGGCCGGCCGGAGTAGGTGCGGTGCAGCTCGGCCAGCTCGGCCAGGAACGACTCGTCGGCCATCGCGGCGGTGTGCGCCGCCTCGATCTCGTCGAGGGCGGCCACCAGGGCCTCGGGCACGAAGCGGCCGCCGAAGGCGCCGAAGTACGGGCCGCGCTCGGCCGACAGCGCGGCGGGCCCTGCGGGCTCCTCGCGCCGGGCGGTGGGGGCGCTCACGGGCGCACCGCCTGCACGGCCGGGTGGGCGCCGGCGGCCACGAGGTCGGCCACCGCGCGGCGCGGGTCGTCGCCGCGCACCAGGGTCTCGCCGACCAGGACCGCGTCGGCGCCGGCGCGGGCGAACTCCACGACGTCGTGCGGGCCGCGCACGCCGGACTCGGCGACCTTCACCACGCCGGCGGGGATCAGCGGCGCCAGCTGCGCGAAGGTGGAGTTGTCGACCTCGAGGGTCTTCAGGTTCCGGTTGTTGACGCCCACGACGCGGGCGTCGGCGGCCACGGCCCGCTCGACCTCCTCGGCGGTGTGCACCTCCACCAGGGCGGTCATGCCCAGGGAGTGGGTGCGCTCCACCAGGGAGACCAGGGCCTCCTGCTCCAGGGCGGCCACGATGAGCAGGACGACGTCGGCACCCCAGGCGCGCGCCTCCCACAGCTGGTAGGAGCCCACGACGAAGTCCTTGCGCAGCACCGGCACGTCCACCGCGCAGCGCACCGCGCGCAGGTCGGCCAGGCTGCCGCCGAAGCGGCGCTGCTCGGTGAGCACGCTGATGACGCTGGCACCGCCCAGCTCGTACTGGCGGGCCAGCTCGGCCGGGTCGGGGATGCCCGCCAGCTCGCCCTTGGAGGGGCTGGCGCGCTTGACCTCGGCGATCACCTTCACGCCGCGCTGCTCGCTGTCGCGCGGGCGCAGCAGCGCCGCGGCGTCCTTGGCGGGCACCTGCCGGTGCGCGCGCTCCTTCAGCTCCGCCAGCGAGGTGCTGGCCTGCCGCTGCTCCAGGTCCTCGCGGACGCCGGCGAGGATGTCGTCGAGGACGGTCACGCTTGGCAGGGTAGTCCCCGGCGGACACGCCCCGGCGCCGCCTCCACCGCCCGGGGCCGCGCGGCGGTGCGCGCGCGCACCCCGGGCGGCGCCTGAGCCGCACGCGCCGCCGCCCCGGCGGCCCGGCAGAGCGGTCCTCAGCGGCGCGAGCGGCCCACGCCCACGGGCCGGCCGTGGGAGTCCTTCACGCCGTGGCCGGCCTTGGCCAGGCCGTAGCTGACCACCAGCGAGGCCAGGATGATCGCGCCGCCGACGATGCCGGAGACCAGGTGGGTGAAGACCACCGCCAGGGACAGCACCAGGAAGCCGACCAGGCAGGTGGCCACCCCGGCCCAGGCGGCGAGGCTGTGACCGTGGCCGTGCTCCTCGGCGACGTCGCCGTGCGTGGACTCGGGCTGCTGGCTGGTCACGGTGGTGCTCCTCGGACGTCGTGGCGCTGGCGGCCCCACGGTACCCGGCCCGCCGCCGCGGCGGCGGGCCGGTGCGCGGCGCGGGGCCGGTGCGCTCGGGCCGGTGCGCTCGGGCCGGGCGCCTCAGCGGGTGGGGTCGTCCCCCCGCGTCAGGGAGTCC
>NZ_JAAALM010000639.1 GCF_009906395.1 Kineococcus indalonis | reverse complement strand
GCCGCCCCCGCCCACGGCCAGGCGCACGACGTCCTGCACGGGCAGCGCGCGCCCGGCGGCGACGGCGGCGGCGAAGCGCTGCTCGCCCAGGCGCTCGCGCAGCCGGTCGGCGGCGGCGGCCAGCTGCGCGTCGTCGCGCACGTAGAAGCCGTACACGTCGGCGCCCACCGTCTCGCGGGCGGCGCGCGCCGCCCCCAGCAGCGACGCCGCCCGGGCCGCGTCGGGCTCGGCGGGCCCACCGCCGGCGCCCAGCACGACGAGCGCGTCCAGGAAGTGCGACAGGTTCGCCAGGTCGCCCACCTGCGCGGACAGCGCGGTGCCCTCGTGCAGGAACCGCTCGGCGGCGCGGGGGTCGCGCGGCGCCTCGGCCTGCGCGAGGTTGAACAGCGCGACGAACGTGGTGAGCCGGTCGCCGCGGGCGCGGGAGAGCTCCAGACCGGCCTCGAAGCGGGCGCGCGCCGGCGCTCCCCCGCCCTGCGCGCCGCCCAGGGCGGTCAGCGCGGTGCCGAGCCAGACGTTGCCCAGCGACTCCAGCCACGGCCCGTCGGAGGTCGCCGGCAGCGCCGCGGCCAGCGGCAGCGCCGCGGCCAGCCGCTGCACCGCGGTGGCGGCCTCCCCGCGCGCCAGGGCCGTGATGCCCAGCCCGGCGGCGGCGTGCGCCAGGCCCTCCGCGTCGCCGGTGGCCAGGCTCAGCGCGTGGGCGCGCCCCCACACCGCCTCGGCCTCGTGGTGCTCGCCCTGCGCGAAGAGCATCGCGCCCAGCGCCAGGTCCACCCGCACCCGCACGGGCTCGGGCAGGTCCGCCACCCCCGCCACGGCGGCGGCGGCGCGGCGCCCCACGGCCAGGTGCCCGTGCATCCACCAGAACAGCCACAGCGCCCACACCAGCCTGCCGGCGGTCCCGCCGTCCCCGGCGGCCACGCACGCGTCGACCGCCGCCAGCGCGTTGGCGTGCTCGCGCTCCAGGCGCCGCAGCCACTGCACCTGCTCGGCGCCCTGGTAGTGCGGCGCGGCCTCCTCGGCCAGGGCGAGGAAGGCGGCGGCGTGGGCGGCGGTCGCCTCGGCGCGCTCGTCGTCGCCGAGCAGGCGCCGGGCGTGCTGGCGGGTGGGTTCGAGCACGGAGAAGCGCAGGCCGTCCTCGGTGTGCTCCACGCGCACCAGGGAGTGCTCCACCAGGGTCTCCAGCACCGGCAGCACGCCCGGTCCCTCCACGGCCTCCAGCAACGGAAGGGTCCAGCCGCCGGTGAAGACGCCGAGGCGGCGGAAGAGCCGCTGCGCGGGCTCGTCCAGCAGGCCGCAGCTCCAGTCCAGGGTGGCCTGCATGGTGCGCTGGCGGGCGGGCAGGTCGCGCCGGCCGCTGGAGAGGGCCTCGTCGAGGCGGGCCAGCAGGTCGCGCGGGCCGAGCACCCGCACGCGCGCGGCGGCCAGCTCCAGCGCCAGCGGGATGCCGGCCAGGGCGGTGCACACGTCGGCGACGACGCGCAGCTCCCGCTCGTCCTGCGGGTCGTCCGGGTCGAAGCGGAAGCCGGGCGCGACGTCGCGGGCGCGGGCGCAGAACAGCGTCACCGCGGCGGAGGAGAGCACCTCGCGGGCGTCGGCGGCGGCGCCGGGCAGGGCCAGCGGCTCGACGCGGTGCTCGACCTCGCCGGCCACGCGCAGCGGTGCGCGGCTGGTGACCAGCACCACCAGGTGCGGGCAGGTGCGCACCAGCTCGGCCACGTCGACCGCGGCGTCCAGCAGGTGCTCGAGGTTGTCCAGCACCAGCAGCAGGTGCAGGGGGCGCAGGTGCTCGGCGACGGCGTCGCGGGTGCCCGGGCCCTCCACGGGGCCCATGCCCAGGGCGCGGGCCACGGCGGGCAGCACGCCGGTGGCGTCGTCGAGGGTGGCCAGCTGCACGAGCACGGCGCCGTCGCGGAAGCGCCCGCCGTCGGCGGCGGCGCGGTGGGCGGCGGCCAGCGCCAGGCGCGTCTTGCCCACCCCGCCGGTGCCGGTGAGGGTGACCAGCCGGGCACCGGCGGGG
>NZ_JAAALM010000638.1 GCF_009906395.1 Kineococcus indalonis | reverse complement strand
GGCCTGGTGTTCGACGTGCGCGACCACGCCCCCGAGGGCGGTGGGTCGGGGGAGGTGGTCGTCTGCCTGCACGGGTTCCCGCAGGACGCGGGCGCCTGGGACGCCGTGGCGCCGCGGCTGGTGGCGCGGGGCCTGCGGGTGCTGGCGCCGGACCAGCGCGGCTACTCCCCCGGCGCGCGGCCGCCGGGCCGGGCGGCGTACGTGCTGCCCGAGCTGGTCGCCGACGTGCTGGCGCTGGCCGACGCGGCGGGCGCGGCCTCGTTCCACGTCGTGGGGCACGACTGGGGCGGGGTGGTGGCGTGGGCGCTGGCCGCCGGGCACCCGGAGCGGGTGCGCTCGGCCACGGTGCTCTCCACGCCGCACCCGGCGGCGCTGCGCACGGGGGTGCTGCGCGGCTCGCAGGCGCTGCGCTCGACGTACGTGGGGGGTTTCCAGGTCCCGGGGCTGCCGGAGCGGCTGCTGCTGGCCCGCTCGGGCGCGCTGCTGCGCTCGCTGCTGGTGCGCGGGGGGCTGCCGGTGGACCTCGCCGAGCGCTACGCGCGGCGGATGGCGGAGCCGGGGGCGCTGAGCGCGGCGCTGGGCTGGTACCGGGCGCTGCCGCTGCGCCGCGGGCGCACCGGGGAGGTGCGGGTGCCGGTGACGTACCTGCACGGGCGCGACGACCCGTCCTTCGCGCCGGCGTCGGTGCGGGCCACGGCCTCGCACGTGCGCGCCGCGTTCTCGCAGGCGCAGCTGCCGACCGGCCACTGGCTCCCGGAGCGGGAGCCGGCGGCGGTCGCGGACGCCGTGCTGGAGAGGGTGCGGCAGGGCGCCTGAGGCGCCGGCCGCGTCAGCGGGCGTGGCGCGCGGGGCGCAGCAGCTCCAGGAAGCGGCGGCGCGAGCCGGCGGTGGCGGGCTCGTCGAGGACGGCGGTCGCGGTGGCGGCGACCGGCGCGGCGGCCGGCTCGCCGGCGGGCTGCGCGGGCGCCGGGCGCGGGGCGGGCACGCGGTTGTCCGCGTACGCCTCGGCGGCGAGGACGGAGGCGATGCTGACGCGGGGGCCGTAGGGGGACACGGGTTTCTCCTCTCCGCCGCGGGGCCTGTCCCGCGCGGCGCTGGAGGTCGTCTCGGCCCGCGGCGAGGGGGTCCCGAAGCGGCGCGGCGCGATCCCACCCGAACGGCGGCGGGGCCCGCGCAGCGCCCCGGGCACGCTGCGTCGCAGCCCCTCACCCGCTCGCCGCGCGCGGTGCGGCCCGGCGGGCGCCGTGGGTGGGTGCGCGCTCAGGCGGCGCCGGTGCGCTGACCCAGGCGGGCGGCTCCGACGGCCGCGACGGGCGTGCCGGCCGGCAGCACGCTCAGCCGCTCGTCCACGGCCAGGCCGCGCAGGAACCGCGAGCCGGCGGCCTGGGCGCGCAGCGCGGCGGCGACGGCCTGGCGCAGCGGCTCGCCGACGGCCGCGACGCCGCCGCCGAGGACGAGGTGCTCGGGGTCGCAGGTGAGGGCCAGGGTGCGCACGGCCAGCGCGACGGCACCGGCCCAGGAGTCGCGCACGGCGACGGCGGCGGGGTCGCCGGCGGCGGCGGCGGCGAAGAGGTGCTCGGCGGAGCGGCCCTCGCCCCCGTGCGGCCAGGCCCGGCGCAGCGCGGCGCCGGAGGCGACGGTCTCCAGGCAGCCGCGCTGCCCGCACGGGCAGGGCAGCCCGCGCGGGTCGAGCGCGAGGTGCCCCACCTCGCCGGCCGCGCCGCTGGCGCCGCGCAGCAGCGCCCCGCCGACGACGACGCCGGCGGCCAGGCCGGTGCCCAGGGAGAGCAGCACCAGGTCCGCGCCGGGGGCGAGCAGTTCCCGGGCGCCCAGGGCGGTGGCGTTGACGTCGTTCTCGACGCTGACGGGCACGCCGCCCAGGCGCGCGGACAGGGCGGGGCCGAAGGGCACGCGGGCGGTGCCGAAGCCGAGGTTCACGGCGTCGCCGACGGTGCCGGTGGCGGGGTCGACGAGGCCGGGGATGCCGACGCCGACGGCGGTGGGCCGCGCGCCGCCACCGGG
>NZ_JAAALM010000637.1 GCF_009906395.1 Kineococcus indalonis | reverse complement strand
GTGAGCCCGCGCGCCGGCGGGCGCCCGCCGGCGCCCGAGCCGCTGCCGGTGGGCGTGGTGGACAACCACACCCACCTGGACTCCGAGGCCTCCGAGGCCGAGGTCGCCGCGCTGCTCGCGGCGGCCTCGGCCGCCGGGGTGCCGCGCTCGGTGCAGATCGGCTGCGACCTGCCCGCCGCCCGCTGGACGGTGGCGGCGCTGCAGCGCCACCCGCAGCTGCTCGGCGGGGTGGCGCTGCACCCCAACGAGGTGCCCGGCCTCGTCGAGCGCGGCGAGCTGGCCGCCGCGCTGGCCGAGGTGCGCGAGCTGGCCCGCCACCCGCGCGTGCGCGTGGTGGGGGAGACGGGCCTGGACTTCTTCCGCACCCCGCGCGAGCAGTGGCACCTGCAGGAGGAGTCCTTCCGGGCGCACATCGCCCTGGCCAAGGAGCTCGGCCTGGCGCTGCAGGTGCACGACCGCGACGCCCACGAGGCGGTCCTGCGCGTGCTGGCCGAGGAGGGCGCCCCGGAGCGCACCGTCTTCCACTGCTTCTCCGGCGACGCGGCGATGGCGCGGGTGTGCGCCGACGCCGGCTACTACCTCTCCTTCGCGGGCACGGTGACCTTCAAGAACGCCGAGCCGCTGCGCGAGGCCCTGCGCGCCGCCCCGCGCGAGCGGGTCATGGTGGAGACCGACGCGCCGTACCTGACGCCGGTGCCGCACCGGGGCCGGCCCAACGCCGGCTACCTGGTGCCCCTCACCGTGCGCTCCATGGCCGCCACCCTGGGGGCGGACCTGGAGGAGCTGTGCGGGCAGCTGGCCGCCACCGCGGAGGAGGTCTACGGGCCCTGGTGAGCCCCGTGCGCGTCCTGGTGAGCTGCATCACACCGCGCCGGCCCGTCAGGGCTCTCGCGCCGGCCCTGCGCGGTCGTGGAACCCGCTGCGCCGCACCGGTGAGCACCGTCGGTGAGCGCGGGACGGCCGATCGGCGCAGGGTGATCACGGTGAGTGATCACGTTTGAGCTGTCACGGGAACTTGTCGAAGTGGTCTCGGCGCGGTTACGTTCCCGCGCAGTCGGCCGGATCGAGCAGGCCGGGCGCCACGACCGACGTGGGGGACGGGGGTCCTCCTCACACCGGCCCGCGCCCGCGCTCGTGCCCGGGAAGCACGTCGAAGGACTCCTCGTGCAGTTGCGCAACCTCGTCCCCGCCACGTCCCGCACCGTCCGCACCGTCGTCGGGGGCACCGCCCTCGTCGCCGTCGTCGGCGGCACCGTGGCCTTCACCGCCCTCGACAAGGACGTCACCGTCGACGCCGACGGCGCCCGCACCGAGCTGAGCGTCTTCGGCGGCACCGTCGCCGACGTCCTGCAGGCGCAGGACATCGAGGTCGGCCCCCACGACATCGTCGCCCCCTCGCCCGACACCGACGTCACCGACGGCACCACCGTCGTCGTGCGCTACGGGCGCCAGGTGACCCTCACCCTCGACGGGCAGCAGCAGACCTACTGGACCACCGCCCGCACCGTCGACGAGGCCCTCGCCGACCTCGACGTGCGCGCCGACGGCGCCAAGCTGTCCGCCTCGCGCTCGCAGCCGCTGGGCCGCCAGGGCCTGGCCCTGGACGTCGTCACCCCCAAGGCCGCCGTCGTGGTCGCCGACGGGCAGGAGCGCCCGGTGACCACCACCGCCACCGACGTCGCCGCCCTGCTCGCCGAGACCGCCGTCACCGTGCGCCCCGGCGACGAGGTCTCCGTCGACACCGCGATGCGCGTGACCCCCGACCTGCGCGTGCAGGTCGTGCGCGTGGACCGCTCGCAGAGCACCGAGCAGGTCGCCATCGCGCACGGCAGCCGCACCGAGGGCACCGACGAGCTGTTCCGGGGCGAGCGGCGCGTGGCCGTGCAGGGCGTGGACGGCTCCAAGACCGTCACCTTCGACGACGTCTCCCGCGACGGCGTGCGCGTCACCCACGACGCCGTCGGCGAGACCGTGGACGTGCAGCCCGTCGAGGAGGTCGTGCAGGTCGGCACGAAGGAGAAGCCCAAGCC
>NZ_JAAALM010000636.1 GCF_009906395.1 Kineococcus indalonis | reverse complement strand
CCGCCGGGGCGGCCCGGGGCCCGCGCCCTGCTGCACGCCCTGGCCGTGGCCGCCGCGACCGCCGCCGCCTCGGCGGGCCTGGGCGCCGCGGGCCTGCCCTCCCCGGCGCTGTTCGCCGGGCTGCTGGTCGGGCTCGCCGACGCGCTGCTGGTGCCGCGCCCGCTGGCGCTGCCGCGCGGCACCGGCACCGCCGCGCAGGCCGTCGTGGGCGTGACCATCGGCACGCTCGTGCAGCTGTCCACCCTCGCCGCGCTGGGCGAGCACTGGCTGCCGGTACTGCTGGTCACCCTGGGCACGCTGGCGCTGAGCCTGGGCACCGGCGCCCTGCTGGGCCGGCACCGCGACGTCGACGCCGTCACCGGCGCCTTCGCGCTGGTGGCCGGCGGGGCCAGCGGGCTGGTCGTCATCGCCCGCCAGCTCGGCGCCGACGAGCGCGTCGTGGCGGTCGTGCAGTACGTGCGGGTGCTGGTGGTGGTGCTCTCGCTGCCGGTGGTGCTGCACGTGGCCTTCGGCGTGCGCGGGCACGCGGCGGCGGGCGCGACCGCCGGCGGCCCGGCGTGGGCGGGCCTGCTGCTGGTCGCCGGCTGCGGGGTGGCCGGGCGCCGGCTGGGCCGGGCCGCGCACCTGCCGGCCGCCTCGCTGCTGGGGCCGCTGCTGCTGGCGGCGGCGCTGTCGCTGAGCGGGCTGGCCGGGCAGGCGCGGGTGCCGGCCCCGCTGGAGGCGCTGGCGTACGCGCTCATCGGCCTGCAGGTGGGGCTGCGCTTCACCCGCGCCAGCCTGGCGAGCGTGGCGCGGGTGCTGCCGGCGGCGCTGGCGCTCATCGTCGTGGGCGTGCTGGGCAGCGCCGGCCTGGCGGTGCTGCTGTCGGCCGCCACGGGCCTGCCGCTGCTGGACACCTACCTGGCGACCACCCCCGGCGGGCTGTACGCGGTGCTGGCGGCCGCGGTGGGCTCCGGGGCCGACGCCACCTTCGTGCTCAGCGTGCAGGTGCTGCGGCTGCTGGTGATGCTGCTGGCCGCGCCGGTGCTGGCGCGGGCGCTGGCCGGCGGCGGGCTCAGGCGCCGCCGGGGGTCGCCGCCGCCAGGCGGCCCGAGCCGGTGACGCGCAGCGGGTGCTCGGCGGCGGTGGCGAACGCCGAGGACCCGCGCGCCAGCACCGCCTCACCGCCCCCCGGGCCGGCCGAGGCCACCCGCACCTCGCCCTCCAGGCACAGCACGGAGCGCGGCACGGGCCGCTCCCACGTCGTGGTGGTGCCCGGCGCGACGTCCAGGACGGTCAGGGCGAAGTCGTCGACGTCCCCGGGCGCGAAGAGCACCTCGTGCGCGGACACGCGCCGCGGGGCCAGCAGCGGCGGGGGCAGCACCCGGAAGTCCAGCACCCGCAGCAGCTCCTCGACGTCGACGTGCTTGGGCGTCAGCCCGCCGCGCAGCACGTTGTCGGAGCTGGCCATCAGCTCCACCCCGGTGCCCGAGAGGTAGGCGTGCACGTTGCCCGCCGGCAGGTACAGCGCCTCCCCCGGCGCCAGGCGCACCTGGTTCAGCAGCGCGGAGACCAGCACGCCGGCGTCGCCGGGGTGGTGCTCGGCGAGGTCGGCCACGCAGCGGGCGGAGTCGTCGTCCACCTCGCGGCAGGCGGCGGCGACGGCCCCCACCAGCGGGGCGGCGTCCCCGGCCGCGGCGGTCAGCAGCCGCGCGGTGGCCGCGCGCAGGGCGGCGGTGGCGTCCTCGCCGGCCAGGTCGGCCAGCAGCCCGTCGAGCAGGGCGGTGGACCCGTCCGGCAGCGCCGGCAGCTCCAGGGCGGCGAGCAGCTCGCGGGCGTCGGCCGGCGAGCGGAAGCCGGCCATCGCGGCGAACGGCTCCAGGGCGTACAGCAGCTCCGGCTTGTGCTCGTCGTCGCGGTAGAGGCGGTGCGGGGCGTCCAGCGGCACGCCGGCGGCCTCCTCCTCGGCGAAGCGGCGCTGCGCGGTGGCGCGGTCCGGGTGCGCCTGCAGCGACAGCGGGGCGGCGGCGGAGAGCACCTTGAGCAGGAAGCCGAGCC
>NZ_JAAALM010000635.1 GCF_009906395.1 Kineococcus indalonis | reverse complement strand
GCACACCTGGCCGCCGCCTACGTCTGCCGCGGCCAGGTGTGCGACGCGCCCACCACGGACCCGGCCGCGCTCGCCGCCGCCGTGGGCGTCCGGACCCCCTGACCCCCTGGTCCCCGGCCCTGCCGCACCCCGCTCCTGCCGTGATCGTGCGCGGGGGGGTGTTCGACCGTGCACGACCACCGCGGGAGGGGCGAGGCCCAGCGCTCAGCGGTGCTGCAGCGTCGCGATCGCGATGGCGACGAAGTGCGCGGTGAAGCCCACGACGGTGCAGGCGTGGAAGACCTCGTGGAAGCCGAACCAGCGCGGGCTGGGGTCGGGGCGCTTGAGGCCGTAGACGAGCGCGCCGGCGGAGTAGGCGACGCCGCCGACGACGACGAGGGCGGCCACCGCCCAGCCGCCGCCGCGGGCGAAGGCGCCCAGGTAGCCCACGGCGACCCAGCCGAGGGCGACGTACACGGGGGTGTAGAGCCAGCGGGGGGCGCCCACCCACAGGACCCGGAAGGCGGTGCCGGCCAGGGCGCCGGCCCAGACGAGCGTGAGCAGGGAGCGGGCGCGGTCGGCGGGCAGGGTGGTGACGGCCAGCGGGGTGTAGGTGCCGGCGATGATGAGGAAGATGTTGCTGTGGTCCAGCCGGCGCAGCAGGGCGCCGGCGCGCGGCGACCACGTCCCGCGGTGGTAGAGGGCGCTGGTGCCGAACAGCAGCGCGGCGGTGACGGCGAAGACGGCCGCGGCGGCGCGGGGGGTGCCGGTGGGGGCCAGGACGACGAGGGTCGTGCCGGCGAGGAGCGCGGCGGGGAACGTGCCGGCGTGCAGCCAGCCGCGGAGGCGCGGCTTGGCCGCGGCGAGCGCCGGGGCGGGGTCGAGCGTCATGCCGGGACCGTACGCTACGGGACCGTAGGTTCGGCGTCCCGCGCAGCGGGACGGCGGGCGCGGGCGCGGGTGTACGGTCAGCGCCGATGGGCCTCCGCGAACTCCTCTACGGCGCGTACGGGCGGCGGCTGGAACGGTCGCTGGACTCGACCGCCCTCCCGCGGCACGTCGGCATCATCCTCGACGGCAACCGCCGCTGGGCGAAGGCCTTCGGCGCGCCGAGCGCGCACGGCCACCGCGCCGGGGCCGACAAGGTCGTCGAGTTCATGGGCTGGTGCGACGACGAGGGCATCGAGGTCGTCACCCTGTACCTGCTGTCCACGGACAACCTGCGCCGGCCGCAGGCGGAGCTGGCGCCGCTGATCGGGATCGTGGAGGACTGCGTGGCGCGCCTGGCGGCGGCGCGGCGCTGGCGGGTGCACCCGGTGGGGGCGCTGGAGCTGCTGCCGCCGGCGACGGCCGAGCGGTTGCGGGAGCTGGCGCGCGAGACCGCCGACATCGGCGGTGCGGTGGTGAACGTGGCGATCGGCTACGGCGGCCGCCAGGAGATCGCTGACGCGGTGCGCTCGCTGCTGCGCGAGCACGCGCAGGTGGGCACCTCGATCGAGGAGCTGGCGGACGTGCTGACGGTGGACCACATCGCGGCGCACCTGTACACCAAGGGCCAGCCGGACCCGGACCTGGTGATCCGCACCTCCGGGGAGCAGCGCCTGTCGGGGTTCCTGCTGTGGCAGAGCGCGCACACCGAGCTGTACTTCTGCGAGGTGCTGTGGCCGGACTTCCGCAAGGTGGACTTCCTGCGGGCGCTGCGCTCCTACGCCGCCCGCGAGCGCCGCTTCGGAGCGTGACGGCCGGGGCCCGTTCGGGGCCCCGCGGTGACGCTGCGTGCGGCCACCCCGTCAGGTCACCGCCACGTCACCCGATGCTCACCCGGACGGGCGTGTTCCCGGCCCCCCGCAACGGTCCTGGGGCTAGCGTCGAGGTCGACGGGGGGCGCCCGCCGCCCGTCCGGGAGGTCGCCGTGCGAGCTGTCCAGCGCAGCAGGGGGGCCCGGTCCCGGGCCGCCCGCAGGGCGACCTGAGGTCCCGGTCCGCCGCTGCTGAGGGGGGTCCGGGCGCGTGCGCCCCCGGGCTCCCGGAAACGGGAGACGTCCGTGGTCACCAGCCCCACC
>NZ_JAAALM010000634.1 GCF_009906395.1 Kineococcus indalonis | reverse complement strand
GGCCGGCCCGCCGCGCCGCCGCCCCGACGCCGCCGCGGCCGCCGGGTCCTGGCCTGGGTCGGCGGCCTGTTCGCCGTCGGCGTCGTCCTGGGCGTGGCCGGCTTCGCCACCGCGTACGCGCTGGTGGACGTGCCCGACCCCAACGAGCTCGCCGACGCGCAGATCAGCACCGTGTACTACTCCGACGGCACCACGCCCATCGGCACCTTCGCCGCCGTCAACCGGCAGAACGTCCGCATCGACGAGGTGCCGCAGGTCGTGCAGCACGCCGTGCTGGCCGCCGAGGACCGCACCTTCTACGAGAACCGCGGCGTCTCCCCGGCCGGCATCGCCCGCGCCCTGTGGAACAACGTGCGGGGCGGCTCCCAGCAGGGCGGCTCCACGATCACCCAGCAGTACGTGAAGAACTACTACCTCTCCTCCGAGCGCACGTACGCGCGCAAGGCGGAGGAGTTCTTCCTCGCGCTGAAGATCGACCAGCAGCAGTCCAAGGCCGAGACGCTGGAGGACTACCTCAACACCGTCTACTTCGGCCGCGGCGCCTACGGCGTGCAGGCCGCCGCGCAGGCGTACTTCGGGGTGGACGTCGCCCAGCTGGACGCCTCGCAGGGGGCGCTGCTGGCCGCCGTGCTCAAGGCGCCCAGCAACTACGACCCGCGCCAGGACCCCGAGGCCGCCGCCCAGCGCGTGGACTACGTCCTGGACGGCATGGTCGAGGAGGGCTGGCTGCCCGCCGCGGACCGCGCGCAGGCCGGGCTGCCCGAGACCGTCGAGCCCTCGCAGGACGAGGACACCTACGCCGGCACCGACGGCTACCTGCTGGACACCGTCAAGCGGGAGCTGTCCACCACCGTGGGCCTGAGCGAGGAGGAGGTCGAGCGCGGCGGCCTGGAGATCACCACGACCTTCGACGCGCGGGCCCAGGAGGCCGCCGTGGAGGCCGTGCAGGACCAGCTGCCCTCGAAGGTCCCCGAGGGCTTCCACGTCGCGCTGTCCGCCATCGACCCCGCCACCGGCGGCGTCACCGCCATGTACGGCGGCCCGGACTTCCTCGAGCGCAACCGCAACGCCGTCACCCAGGACATCGCCCAGGCCGGCTCCACCTTCAAGCCCTTCACCCTCGTGGCGGCCCTCGAGAAGGGCGTCTCGCTGCGCACCACCCTCAGCGGCGCCGACGGCGTGACGGTCGACGGCTGGGAGGTGTCCAACTTCGGGGACTCCTCGTACGGGCGCATCGACCTGCTCACCGCCACCGCCAACTCGGTGAACACCGTGTACGCCCAGCTCAACGAGGAGGTCACCCCCGAGGCGACCCGCAACGTCGCCATCCGCGCCGGCTACCCCGAGGACACCGTCGGCCTGGCCGACCAGGACACCACCATCTCCAACGTGCTGGGCACCGCCTCCCCGCACCCCATCGACGTCACGCAGGCCTACGCCACCTTCGCCGCGCAGGGCGTGCGCACCCGGTGGCACACCATCGCCAGCATCGACGACACCGACGGCACCCGGACCTACACCGCCTCCCCGACGCAGGAGCGCGCCTTCTCCGAGGACGTCGCCGCCGACGCCACCTACGCCATGCAGCAGGTCGTGCAGCGCGGCAGCGGCCGCTACGCGCGCAACCTGGGCCGTCCCGCCGCCGGCAAGACCGGCACCTCCTCGAGCAACAGGTCGGCCTGGTTCGCCGGCTACACCCCGCAGCTGGCGGCGTCGGTGGCGCTGTACCAGACCAGCGCCGACGGCACCTCCACGGAGTCGCTGAAGCTGGGCGGCGGCGAGGTCACCGGCGGCTCCTACCCGGTGCGGATCTGGACGTCGTTCATGCGCGGGGCCCTGCAGGGCACCGACGAGGAGGACTTCCCCGAGCCCGCCTTCGTCGGCTCCTCGCGCGGCTCGTCGTCCTCCTCGACCTCGACGTCCACGAGCACCCGCCGGCCGAGCGCGACGTCCACGCCCAGCGCGAGCGCCACGAGCACGGCGACGGGCTCGCCCACGGACAGCCCCACCGGCACCCCCACCGGCACCGCGACCGGCACGGCCACCCC
>NZ_JAAALM010000633.1 GCF_009906395.1 Kineococcus indalonis | reverse complement strand
CCACGAGCATGGGCCCCCGCCGCCCCCACCGCACGGCGCAGCTCCCCGGCACGCCCGGCACGGCCGGATGGCTGCCCTGTGCGTGGGCGGCGGCGTGGCGGCCGTGGAACCCCGCGCCACGTCGCCGCCCACGTGCAGCAGCTCCTGGTGGTGCCAGGGTGGGGCGAGGTGGACGCACAAGACCGCGTCCGTCGCGCCCGTCCCGATGCGCTCGCACGCGAAGACACGATTGCTGCTCTCCGCCACCGCCGCGCGGTCCTGCCGGTGGGGGAGGCCTCGACCTACCTCCGTCTGCCTCCACGTACGAGAGGGGCGAGGGGCTGTCCTTCACGGCGACATCGTCCCCCGTGCCACGGAAACGGCGAAGGAAGATCAGCGTGCCGAGGTGATCAGGCTCCTCACACGTGAAGACCCTTTCCGCCGAGCAGGCGGTAGAGGCCTTCACGTGCTGCGGCGACTAACCGTGCACCACCTCGATGGTGGCGATGATCGGATTGTCGACCTTCTTCGTCGCTTCAATGGTCACCGCACCGTTCGTAGCGTCCACGGGTACCTGCACGATGTAGGGCTTGCCACGCCCCACCTTGGCGAAGATGTCGAGGTTCGTGGCGACCACCTTGCCGTTGACCTTGACGTCGAAGACGCGCTGACCGGCGCGGGTGAAGGTGGGCTCCACGAACGTCAATCGAGCCGTGTTCGGGTAACCGATGTACTGGTCGGTGACACGTGCTTCGTAGCGTGACCAGCCCCATCGACTTGTCTTCTGCTCCTCACTGAGCCCTGGGAAGTCCGCGTAGTGCACGCTGCCCTTGTCGTAACCAGAGTCACCCTCCCACCCGCGCGTCGGCGCAGCTGCTCCAGCGTCGATGAGCGCCCAGGTGGGGTCCTCAAAGTCGAACAGGCCGGATTGACCGGTGCATCCCAGGCCGGTGCTTTGTTGGTAGTGCCTGTACCGGTCGAAGTGATTGGACCACTCGCACTCCACGGTGGACCAATTCGTCGCCTCCTGCGCTCCATGGGTGCCGACCGTGGTCACCTGATACCGGGTGATGTAGACCTCGCCGGAGTTGCCGCACTGTGCCCCCGCGGTCATCTCGAACGTCATCGAGTTGCTCGCAGTGATGCTCTTCCACACCGGTCCGCCGGAGCTGCAGGTGTCGTAGGCGGGCAGCTCGCTGACGGAGTACGCCGCTCCGACGGGCTGGCCCGGCACCGGCGCCCAGGAGACGGTGACGGCCTTGGAGTGGTTGGCTTCAAAATCCTTCTGGGTGGAGGCAGGCGCAGCGATGATCGTGCTGACCGGCTTCAGTGGCGTGACCGTCAGGGGCGCGGTGCGCGTGTTGTTGGACTCGTTGGCCTCGCCCTTGATGCGGTTGACGTCGTCCACCGTCGCGCCGAGCGTGAACTGCCCGGTGCCGGCCTGCCAGTACGAGGAGCCGGCAGGTCCGCCCGTGGCCCGGATCACGCGCGAGGCGCCGGGGGCGAGGGGGTCGCGGGAGGTGTCGTCCCACGTGACGGCCCGGCCGTTGACGGTGAAGGCGACGCCGTGGGCGATGCCGGCCGGCGTCGCGGCGGTGCCCGCGTTCTTGATGGTGGCCTCGAAGGCCACGTACGAGCCGGTGGCCTGCACGCCCGGTTGCGCCGGTCGCACGTCGGTGACCACCAGGTCGTAGGCCGCGGCCTGCGCCGGCGCGGCCAGCGCCACCCCGGCACCGGCCAGCGCTGCCGCCGACACCGCTGCCGCTAGTCGCCGCACGCTCGATCTGGACATGACGAAGCTCCCCACCACGCGATCACGCGGTGCGAGCCGATCCCTCACCGCCACCTCCCTGGCGGCGCACATGCAACTCTCAACGATCATCCAGGGTCAAGAGCGGCCTTGTCCCCCCTTCGGGGGTGGTCATGGGACTCGAGGCTCCGTCCGCGCTCAGGACGTCCGGCGCTCCACCGGCCGGCCTCCCCGGTACGCCGGCTCGTCGCAGGAGCAGGAGCATCGAGCCGAGTCCGGGGCGCCGACACGCGTCACGGGGTGCGGCGGGTCGGGTGGCTCAG
>NZ_JAAALM010000632.1 GCF_009906395.1 Kineococcus indalonis | reverse complement strand
CGCCAGCACCGCCGCGAGCAGCGCGCGCGGCACCCCGGCCAGCGCCCCGCGCCCCGCGGTGCGCCGCGCGGCGCGCAGCAGCAGCACCCCGGCCAGCGTCAGCCCCAGCGCGTGCGCCGCCGCCAGGGCCGTCACCACCCGCCCGGGCGGCAGCAGCGCCGTCGCCACCGGCATCCCGGCCAGCACCAGGGCCCAGCCCGCCACCGTCCCGCCGGCGGCCGCGCGCCCGGCGCCCAGCGCGTACAGCGCCCGGGTCAGCAGGGCCACCAGCCCGTGCCCCAGCAGCCCCGGCGCGACGACGACCAGCGCCAGCGCCAGGTCGTCCGTGCGCCCGGAGCCGGCGCGGCCGACGACGAAGACCGTCGCCACCGGCGCCGCGCTGGCCGCGAGCACCGCCGCGCCCAGCGAGCTGACCAGCAGCACCGTGCGCACCGAGCGCGCCAGCAGCGGACCCAGCTGCGCGGCCGCGCCCTCCTCGGCGGCGCGGGCCAGGCGCGGGAAGACCGCGGTGGCGACCGGGACGGCCAGCACCGCGTACGGCAGCAGGAACAGCGTCCAGGCGTAGCTCCAGCGGTTCACCGCCCCCGGGGCCGCGCCGTTGCTCAGCAGCAGCACCGCCACCGACACCGCCTGCTGGGCCAGCAGCACCGCCAGCCCCGACAGCGCCAGCGAGCGCAGCCGCGGCCAGTCCCCCGGGGCCGGGCGCAGCGCCGGGCGCCAACGCACCGCCGAGCGCAGCGCCGGCGCGTGCGTGGCCACCAGGGCCACCACGCCCAGCGTCGTGCCCCCCGCCAGCACCGCGACCGCCGCCGCGGGCACGCCCGCCAGCCCGGCACGCACCGCGGCCGCCGGCACCACCGCCCCCACGAGCAGGTAGCTGGCGCCCACCACGAGGCTGGAGACCAGGGGGGCCGCGGCCGGGGCGGTGAAGCGCTGCTGCGCCTGCAGGGCGCCGGCCAGGACCACCGCCACCGCGTACAGCGGCACCTGCGGCAGGAACACCCACAGCATCAGCGCGCCCGTGGCGAGGGGGTCGCCGTCGCAGCCGGCCGGTGAGGCGCCGCGCAGCAGCAGCTGCAGCAGCGGGCGCGCCAGCAGCGCCGTCACCCCGGCCACGGCGGTGAGGACCAGCACGCTCCACGTCAGCGCCGCCGAGGCGGTGCGCGAGGCCGCCGCCCGCTGCGCCGGGTCCGGCGAGGCCAGCCGCGCCGACAGCAGCGGCACCAGCACCCCCGCCAGCGCGCCGCCGGCGACGACCTCGAACAGGACGTTGGGCACCTGGTTCGCCGTGGTGTACACCGTCCCCAGGCAGCTGTCGCCGACCGTCTTGGAGAAGACGAGCACCCGCCCGAAGCCGGCCAGGCGCGCCGCGACGGTGAGCGCGGCGACCGAGGCGGCGGCCGCCGCGATCGAGCGCGCGCCCCTCACGGGCGCCCGAGCCGGTCCAGCTCCCGCAGCAGCGGGGACGCCTCGATCACGCGGCTGAAGCTGACCCGCTCCGAGGCCAGGGTCAGCGCGGTGACGACGGTCAGCGCGGCGGTGCGGCCGGTGCGGCCCCAGCGCGCCAGGCAGGCCACGCCCAGCACGGCGCCCAGGGCGTTGGCGCCGGTGTCGCCGAGCATGCTGCGCCCGGCCAGGTCGTCGGGCAGCACCGGCAGGCAGGCCCCGGCGACGGCCGCGGCCAGCGGCCGCGCCCGGGGGGCGCCGGTGCCGCCGGGCGCGCCGGTGGCCAGCGAGGCGGCCAGCACGACGGCGAGCTTGCCGGCGCGCCCGGGGCGCAGGTCGAACAGGTTCAGCAGGTTGGCGCTGCCGGCGACCAGGGCGGCGGCCAGCGCGGCGTCGGCCAGCTCCCCGGGCCGGCGCGGTGGCCGCGCAGCGGTGAGCAGCGCGCACGCGGCGCCGGTGGCGCCCAGCCCGAGGACCTTCACCGCGCCGGTCGTCAGCCGCCCCCGGCGCAGCGCCGCCAGGTGCCCGCGCAGGCCCCGGGCGCCCGCCTCGCGCTCCCCGCGCCGCTCGGCGAGGTCGTCCAGGGCGCCGAAGCCTGCACCGCCCAGGGC
>NZ_JAAALM010000631.1 GCF_009906395.1 Kineococcus indalonis | reverse complement strand
GCCCAGCCGCGCCCCGCCGTCCGCCGGGCGCGCTCCTCGACGACCGCCCAGCCAGGAGACCCCTTGCGCACCCGCACGCCCCTGCTCGCCGTGCCCGCCCTGCTCACCCTGCTCGCCACCGCGGCGTGCGGCGGCGGGGGCTCCGGGGACGCCGCCGCCGACGCAGGCCGGCCCCGGCCCGGCGGCGACCTCCGGCTCGCGATCCAGGTCGACTCCGGCTGCATCGACCCGCAGCAGGTCGGCAACAACGACGCCCTGAACATCGGCCGCCAGCTCGTGGACTCCCTCACCGTGCAGGACCCCGCCAGCGGGGAGGTCCGCCCGTGGCTGGCGCGGTCCTGGGAGGTCAGCCCCGACGCGACGAGCTTCACGTTCCACCTGCGCAGCGGCGCGACGTTCAGCGACGGCACGCCCGTGGACTCCGCGGCCGTCAAGGCCAACCTCGACGGGATCGTCGCCCTGGGCGCCAAGGCCCAGCTGGGCTCGACCTACCTCGCCGGGTACGCCGGCACGCAGACGCCCGACCCGCAGACCGCGGTGGTCACCTTCTCCCAGCCCAGCGCGCAGTTCCTGCAGGCCAGCTCCACCATGAGCCTGGGCCTGCTCTCGCCGGCCACGGTCGCCGCCGACCCCGCCACCCGCTGCGACGGCAGCACCCTGGTGGGTTCCGGGCCGTTCACCGTCGGCAGCTACACCCGCGACACCGAGGTGGTGCTGGACAAGCGCGCCGGGTACGGCTGGGCGCCCGAGGGCGCCCGGCACACCGGCGAGGCGTACCTGGACTCGATCACCTACCAGGTGGTGCCGGAGTCCAGCGTGCGCACCGGCTCGCTCGCCTCCGACCAGGTCGACGCCACCACCGGCATCGCCTCCCAGGACCTCGCGCAGTTCGAGGGGGAGGGGTTCTGGACCGAGCGCCGCGCCAACCCCGGCATCCCGTACAACTTCTTCCCCAACGAGTCGCGCCCGCTGTTCTCCGACGCCCGGGTGCGCCAGGCGCTGTCCAAGGCCGTGGACCGCGCCGAGGTCGCCTCCATCCTCAACCCCGGCGACGTCGCGGTCTCCTCGGCGCTGTCGGCCTCCACGCCGCTGGCGCCGGACGACTCCGCGCTGCTGGCCCACGACCCGGACGGCGCCGCGGCGCTGCTGGAGCAGGCCGGCTGGACGGAGGGCGCGGACGGGATCCGCACCAAGGACGGGCAGCGCCTGACGTTCACGGTGAGCTTCTGGCAGCCGGTCTCGGCGGCGCTGGAGCTGGTCCAGCAGCAGGTGCGCGAGGTCGGCATCGACCTGCAGCTCAAGCAGTCCACGGTGGCCGAGCAGAACGCCCAGCAGGCCTCCGGCGACTACGACGTGCTGCTGTACAACCTCACCCGCTCCGACCCCGACGTGCTGCGCACCGTCTTCGCCGACACCGCCCGCGACGTCAACCGCCGCCCGCACGCTGCCGTGGACGACGCCCTCGCCGCGCAGGCCGCCACCCTGGACCCCGCCCGGCGCACCGAGCTGGTCGCGCAGGCCTCGCAGCAGCTGCTCGCCGAGGCGCACTCGATCCCGCTGTTCGAGCTGTCCACCGTCATCGCGGCCAGCTCGAAGGTGCACGACCTGCAGTTCGAGGGTTCCTCGCGGTTGTGGTTCCACGACGCCTGGCTGTCCTCGTGAACGCCACCGCCGGGTACGTCGCGCGCCGGCTCGGGCAGGCCGTGCTGGTGCTGTGGGCGGCGTTCACGGTGACCTTCGCCATCCTGTACCTGCTGCCCAGCGACCCGGTCTCGGTGATGCTGGCCGGCGGTCAGGGCGGCGAGCAGAGCGACGTCGACCCCGCGCAGGTCGCCGCGCTGCGCGCGCAGCACGGCCTGGACGACCCCTTCGCCGTGCAGTACCTGCACGCGCTGTGGCGCACCCTGCACCTGGACCTGGGCGCCTCCATCCAGAACGGCGCGGCCGTGACCTCGCTCATCGCCGGCGCCCTGCCGCAGACCGCGCTGCTGACCCTGGCGGCGTTCGCGCTGGCGATCGTGCTGGGGGTGGGCGTGGCGGTGCTGAGCACCTGGAGCC
>NZ_JAAALM010000630.1 GCF_009906395.1 Kineococcus indalonis | reverse complement strand
GTGCGCGGTCATCGGGGGCTCCTGGTCGGCGGGGCGGGACGCTCCGGTGTACGCCGGGCCCCTGTCGGCCGGCTGTCAGCGCGCTGCCGCGGGCACCGGGCGGGCCGACGAGGGCGGGGCGGGAATCCCCCCGCCCCCCCATCAGTTGAGAGTTCAATGAGACACCCGGTGGGGGTGTGGAGGAGGGTGGAGCGGTGGAGATCGGCATCAGCGCGTTCGCGGAGACCACGCCGGACGGCACCGGCGCCACGATCAGCCACGCGCAGCGGCTGCGCGAGGTCGTCGAGGAGGTCGAGCTCGCCGACCAGGTCGGCCTGGACGTCTACGGCCTCGGGGAGCACCACCGGCCCGACTACGCCGCCTCCGCCCCCGCGGTCGCCCTGGCCGCGGCCGCCTCGCGCACCTCCCGCATCCGGCTGTCCAGCGCCGTCACGGTGCTGTCCTCCGACGACCCGGTGCGCGTCTTCCAGCAGTTCGCCACCCTCGACGGCCTCTCCGACGGGCGCGCGGAGGTCCTCGCCGGGCGCGGCTCCTTCATCGAGTCCTTCCCGCTGTTCGGGTACGACCTGGCCGACTACGACGAGCTGTTCAGCGAGAAGCTCGACCTGCTGCTGGCCATCCAGAAGGACCCCGCGCACGTCACCTGGCCCGGCGGGCGCCACCGCGCCGCCGTCGAGGGCCTGGGCGTCTTCCCGCTGCCCGTGCAGCAGCCGCTGCCCGTGTGGATCGGCGTGGGCGGCAACCCGCAGTCGGTCGTGCGCGCCGGCGCGCTGGGCCTGCCCCTGGCCGTGGCCATCATCGGCGGCGAGCCCGCGCAGTTCCGCCCCCTGGTGGACCTGTACCGCGAGGCCGCCCGCCGCTCCGGGCACGACCCGGCGACCCTGCCGGTGGCCACCCACTCGCACGGCTTCGTGGCCGACACCAGCCAGCGCGCCACCGACGTGCACTTCGAGCCCTACCGGTACGCGATGAACGTCATCGGCCGCGAGCGCGGCTGGCACCCCTTCAGCCGCACCAGCTACGAGGCGGGCCGCAGCCGCCGCGGCGCGCTGCTCGTGGGCTCCCCGCAGGAGGTGGCCGAGAAGGTCCTGCTGCAGCGCGAGCAGCTCGGCATCGACCGCTTCATGCTGCACCTGAGCGCGGGCACGGTGCCGCACCGCGAGGTCATGCGCGCGGTGGAGCTGCTGGGCACCGAGGTCGCCCCCCTCGTGCGCGCCGAGGCCGGCCCCACCGTCCCCTCGCACCCGGTGCCCGCCCCGGCCGCGCCGGTGGCGCAGGACGCCACCGCCTGACCCCGGCACCCGCCGGACGCGCGGGAGCCCCCGACCCGGTGCGGGTCGGGGGCTCCCGCGTCGTGCGCACCGCCGCGGTCAGCTCCGGCGGCTCCGGCGCCGGCGCACCAGGAGCACCACGGCCAGCGCCACCACCGCCACGGCCACGCCCACCAGGGCGCCGCTCTGCTGCTCGGGGGTGCCCGGGGCGCTCTCGCTGGCCCCGTGCACGGAGGTGACGGCGCGGTCCTTCACGTCGGCGGCCCTGTGCTGCACCTGGGCCTTGAGGTCCTCGACCTTGGCCTGCGCCTGCCCCTTGACGTCGGCCTTGGCGGCCAGGGCGTCGGCGGTGGCCGCCAGGCGCTCGCGGGTCTGCTCGATGTCCCGCTCCAGCTCGGCGCGGTCGGTGGGCGGGGTGGGCTGGGTGCTGCTCATCGCTTGAAACCCTCCTTGACGGCGTCGACGTCCCTCTTCACGCCGTCCACGGCCGCCTGCGGCACCGGCGGCGTGGCCTGCTGGACCTCCTTCTTGCCCACCAGGGCGGCCGCGGCGGCCAGCGCCAGCAGGACGACGGCCACGATGAGCGCGGCCAGCCACACGTCCACCGCCAGCGACAGGGCGGCGATCGCGGTGGTGACCAGGGCGGCGATCGCGAAGAACGCGAGCAGCCCGGCGATCGAGAACGCCCCGAGGCCCAGGCCGGCCTTCTTGCCCTTCTCGGTGAGGTCCATCTTCGCCAGCTGCACCTCGTCGCGCACCAGGCGCGACACCTGCTGGGTGAGGTCGCTGACGAGTCCGTCGG
>NZ_JAAALM010000062.1 GCF_009906395.1 Kineococcus indalonis | reverse complement strand
CGAGGCCGGCTTGGCGCAGGGTGCGCCGGGCGAAGGGGGCGGCGGTCCCGCGGGGGCTGAGGTCGAGGGCGGGCCGGGGAGCGCGCTCGCCGGCGGCCCCGCTGCGCCCGGGGGAGGCGGCCACGCCGGCGCCGCTCACCGCAGCGTCCGGCCGGTGAGGTCGAGGAACACGTCCTCGAGGGTACGGCGGGCGGCGCCCAGGCCCTGGGGCAGCACGTCGTGGGTGGCGCACCAGGAGGAGACGGTGGCGGCGGTGCGCGGGTCGGCGGGCACGCCGCTGACGAGGTAGCGGCCGGGCTCGGTCTCGGTGACGACCGCGCCGGCGGGCAGCGCGGAGGCCAGGGAGGCGGTGGGCAGCCCCTGCGGGGCGCTGAAGACGAGGGCGGCGGCGCCGCGGGTGAGCTCCTCGGGGGAGCCGGCGGCCACGACGCGGCCGTGGTCGACGACGACGACGTCGTCGGCGAGGCGCTCGGCCTCCTCCATGAGGTGGGTGGTCAGCAGCACGGCGACGCCGGCGTCGCGGGCCTGGCGCACGACCTCCCACACGGCCAGGCGCGCCTGCGGGTCCAGGCCGGCGCTGGGCTCGTCGAGGAAGAGCAGCTCGGGGCGCCCGACCAGGGCGCAGGCCAGCGCCAGGCGCTGGCGCTGGCCGCCGGACAGGCGCCGCACGCGGGTGCGCGCGAAGGAGAGCAGGCCGAGGCGCTCGGCGAGCGGGCCGACGGGCAGCGGGTCGCTGTGCAGGCCGGCGACGTGCCGCAGGACCTCCAGGGCGCCCGCGCCGGTGGGCAGCCCGCCGTCCTGCAGGACCACGCCCACGCGGGGGCGCAGCTGCGCGCCGCCGGTGGCGGGGTCCAGGCCGAGCACGCGCAGGGTGCCGGAGTCGACGCGGCGCAGGCCCTCGCAGCAGGCGACGGTCGTGGTCTTGCCGGCGCCGTTGGGTCCCAGCAGGGCGGTGACGCGGCCGCGGCGGGCGGTGAAGGTCAGCCCGTCGAGGACGGCGGTGCCGCCGTAGGCCTTGCGCAGCCCGCGCGCCTCGACCGCGAGGTCCGCGGCGTCGCCCGGCGCGGGGGCGGAGGGGGAGGGGGAGGCGGCTGCCACGGGGCACGAGTCTACGAGCCCCGGTAGTAGCCCTCGCGCCCGAGCGTGGTGACCCGTCTCACCCGCGCGCGGGGGGACCCCCGCTCGAGGGGCACCGGGGAATTAGGTAACATGGACGTTGTGGAATTGGTGAGGGTGACCTCACCCCCGCGGCCCGGGGGTGAGCAGAGCGCGGCGGACCTGCGCACGCGCACCCGCGTGCACGCCGCCGTGGCCGAGCTCGGCCCCGTCAGCGCGGCCCGCCTGGCCGACTCGCTCGGCCTGACCGGCGCCGCGGTGCGCCGCCACCTGGACGCGATGGTCGCCGACGGCGTGCTGGAGTCGCGCGAGCCGAGCCCGGGCCGCCGCCGCGGCCGCGGCCGCCCGGCGCGCGAGTTCGTCGTCTCCAGCGCCGGCCACGACGCGATGGCCTCCGGCTACGACGAGCTGGCCCTGGCCGCGCTGAGCCACCTCGCCGAGGTGCAGGGGGCCGGGGCGGTCGCCGACTTCGCCGAGCGGCGCTTCAGCGCCCTGGGCGAGCGGCTGGCCGCCGCGGTGGACCCCGCCGCCCCCGCTCCCGAGCGGGTGCAGGCGCTGGCCCAGGCGCTGACCGCGCAGGGCCACTCCGCCTCCGCCCGCCCCGTGGGCCGCGGAACAGCGGCCGAGGGGACGCAGTTGTGCCAGGGGCACTGCCCGGTGCGCCGGGTGGCCGAGGCGTTCCCCGAGCTGTGCGAGGCCGAGCGCCGCGCCTTCGAGCGCGTGCTCGGCGCGCGGGTGCAGCGCCTGGCGACCCTGGCGCACGGCGACCACGTCTGCACCACCTTCGTGCCGCACGAGCAGGACGGCGGGCCCGCCCCGTCGCCCGCCGGGCGGACCGCGAACCAGGACCACCTCTCCGCCCCCGCCGCGGGGAGCCGGACGCCGACGGAAGGACGACGACCGTGACCGACACCGTGTCCGACACCACGCAGGAGCTGGCCGGGCCCCCGGAGCTGGAGGGCCTGGGCAAGTACCGCTACGGCTGGGCCGACTCCGACACCGCCGGCTCGAGCGCGCGCCGCGGGCTCTCCGAGGAGGTCGTGCGCGACATCTCGGCGAAGAAGTCCGAGCCGGGGTGGATGCTGCAGCTGCGCCTGAAGGCGCTGAAGCTCTTCGCCCGCAAGCCCATGCCCAACTGGGGCTCGGACCTCACCGGCATCGACTTCGACAACATCAAGTACTTCGTGCGCTCCACGGAGAAGCAGGCCACCAGCTGGGACGAGCTGCCGGCCGACATCAAGAACACCTACGACCGCCTGGGCATCCCCGAGGCGGAGAAGCAGCGCCTCATCGCCGGCGTGGCCGCGCAGTACGAGTCGGAGGTCGTCTACCACCAGATCCGCGAGGACCTGGAGGAGAAGGGCGTCATCTTCGTCGACACCGACACGGGCCTGCGCGAGCACGAGGAGCTCTTCAAGGAGTACTTCGGCACCGTCATCCCCGTCGGCGACAACAAGTTCGCCTCGCTGAACACCGCGGTGTGGTCGGGCGGCTCGTTCATCTACGTGCCGCCGGGCGTGCACGTCGACATCCCGCTGCAGGCCTACTTCCGGATCAACACCGAGAACATGGGCCAGTTCGAGCGCACCCTGATCATCGCCGACGAGGGCTCGTACGTGCACTACGTCGAGGGCTGCACCGCGCCGATCTACCAGAGCGACTCGCTGCACTCCGCGGTCGTGGAGATCGTCGTGAAGAAGAACGCCCGCGTGCGGTACACGACCATCCAGAACTGGTCGAACAACGTCTACAACCTGGTGACCAAGCGCGCCACGGCCGCCGAGGGCGCCACCATGGAGTGGATCGACGGCAACATCGGCTCCAAGGTGACGATGAAGTACCCGGCGGTCTACCTCATGGGCGAGCACGCCAAGGGCGAGACGCTGTCCATCGCCATGGCCGGCGAGGGCCAGCACCAGGACGCCGGCGCCAAGATGGTGCACGCCGCCCCGCACACCGCCAGCTCGATCGTCTCCAAGTCGATCGCCCGCGGCGGCGGGCGCACCTCCTACCGCGGCCTGATCCAGGTCCTGGAGGGGGCGCACCACTCGGCCTCCACGGTGCGCTGCGACGCCCTGCTCGTCGACACCATCTCCCGCTCGGACACCTACCCCTACAACGACATCCGCGAGGACGACGTCGTCATGGGGCACGAGGCGACCGTGTCGAAGGTGAGCGACGACCAGCTCTTCTACCTCATGAGCCGCGGCATGGCCGAGGACGAGGCCATGGCCATGATCGTGCGCGGCTTCATCGAGCCCGTCGCGCGCGAGCTGCCCATGGAGTACGCGCTGGAACTGAACCGCCTGATCGAGCTGCAGATGGAAGGGGCCGTCGGCTGATGACCGCCGTCGACGAGACGACCACCGACCCGGCGGCGGGTTCGCCCGTCAACACCGCCCGGGCCCACAGCCACGGCGCAGGCGTCGTGCCCGACGCCAGCCGCGCCGAGCGCGTGACGTCCTTCGACGTCGCCGACTTCGCGGTGCCCACCGGCCGCGAGGAGGAGTGGAAGTTCTCGCCGCTGCGCGAGCTCGCCCCGCTCTTCGAGGCGGCCCCGGCCGGCTCCGCGGCCGTGGAGGTCAGCGGCCCGGACGCCGTGGTGCACCGCACCGGCACGCTGCAGGAGGTCGGCGCCGGCACGGCGTTCACCCCCGGCGACCGCGCCGCGGTCACCGGCTGGGCGGCCACCGCGCAGGCGCACCTGGTGTCCGTGCCCGCCGAGGCGGAGCTGGACGCGCCCGTGCTCGTGGCCGTGCGCGGCACCGCCGGCACCACCACCTCCGGCCACCTCGTCGTCGAGGCCGGGCACCACGCCCGGGCGCTCGTCGTGATCAGCCACACCGGCTCCGGCGCGCACCGCGGAGGCGTGGAGGTGCGCGTCGGCGACGGCGCGGACCTGACCGTGGTGACGCTGCAGGAGTGGGACGCCGACGCCGTGCACGTCGGCCAGCACGACGTGCTCGTCGGCCGCGACGCGCGCGTGCGCCACATCGCCGTCAGCCTCGGCGGCAAGGCGGTGCGCCTGTCCACCAACGTGCGCTACGCCGGCCCCGGCGGCGACGCGCAGGCCCTGGGCGTGTACTTCTCCGACGCCGGCCAGCACCTCGAGCACCGCCTGTTCGTCGACCACGAGGCGACGAACTGCAAGAGCTACGTGGAGTACAAGGGCGCCCTGCAGGGCGACGGCGCGCACGCCGTCTGGATCGGCGACGTCCTCATCCGCGCGGCCGCTGAGGGCACCGAGACGTACGAGCTGAACCGCAACCTGGTGCTCACCGACGGCGCCCGCGCCGACTCCGTGCCCAACCTGGAGATCGAGACCGGCGAGATCGTCGGGGCGGGGCACGCCTCGGCGACCGGGCGCTTCGACGACGAGCAGCTGTTCTACCTGCAGGCGCGCGGCATCACCCCCGACGAGGCCCGCCGCTTGGTGGTGCGCGGCTTCTTCGCGAGCATCGTCGAGCGCATCGGCGTGCCGGAGATCTCCGAGCGCCTCATGACCACGATCGAGACCGAGCTCGCCGCGACCGACCTGGCCGGCACGAGCAGCACCGAGGAGAACTGATGCCCACGCTGGAGATCCGCGACCTGCACGTCACGGTCGACGAGGCCGACGGCGGCACCAAGGAGATCCTCCGCGGTGTCGACCTCACCATCGGGTCCGGTGAGGTGCACGCGGTCATGGGCCCCAACGGGTCCGGCAAGTCCACGCTGGCGTACTCCATCGCCGGCCACCCCAAGTACACCGTCACCGGCGGCTCGATCACGCTGGACGGCGAGGACGTGCTGGCGATGAGCGTGGACGAGCGCGCCCGCGCCGGGCTCTTCCTGGCGATGCAGTACCCCGTCGAGGTCCCCGGCGTGACGGTGTCGAACTTCCTGCGCACCGCCAAGACCGCGATCGACGGCGAGGCGCCGAAGCTGCGCACCTGGGTCAAGGACGTCAAGCAGGCGATGGACGACCTGAAGATGGACCCGACCTTCGCCGAGCGCAACGTCAACGAGCACTTCTCCGGCGGCGAGAAGAAGCGCCACGAGATCCTCCAGATGGAGCTGCTCAAGCCGAAGTTCGCGGTCCTGGACGAGACCGACTCCGGCCTGGACGTCGACGCCCTGAAGATCGTCTCCGAGGGCGTGAACCGCTCGCTGGCCAGCACCGGCCCCGGCGTGCTGCTCATCACGCACTACACGCGGATCCTGCGCTACATCAAGCCGCAGTTCGTGCACGTCTTCGTCGACGGCCGCGTCGCCGAGCAGGGTGGGCCCGAGCTCGCCGACTCCCTCGAGGAGACCGGTTACGACCGGTTCCTCACCCGCGCCTGACACCCGCGCCCGAGACCTGGAGGTCGTCGTGAGCGACACCACCGAAACCACCGGGACCGCCCCCGCCGGGGCGGCCGCCGGTCCCGTGCCGACCCCCCTGGAGGAGGTCGAGGAGGCCCTCAAGGACGTCGTCGACCCCGAGCTGGGCATCAACGTCGTCGACCTGGGCCTGATCTACGGTCTGACCGTCTCCGACGACAACGTGGCGACCATCGACATGACGCTGACCAGCGCGGCCTGCCCGCTGACCGACGTCATCGAGGACCAGACGCAGCAGGCGCTGGCCGACGTCGTCGCCGGGCACCGCATCAACTGGGTCTGGATGCCGCCGTGGGGCCCGGAGAAGATCACCGACGAGGGGCGCGAGCAGCTGCGCGCGCTCGGCTTCAACGTCTGAGCCGAGCCCACCCGCCGCCCGAGGGGGCGCTCACCGGTCCACCGGTGCGCGCCCCCTCGGCGCGTCCGGCCCCGCGGGGCTCCCCGCCGGGCTCGTCGTCCAGCTCGTCCTCCAGCTCGTCGTCCAGCTCGTCCTCCAGCTCGTCGTTGAGCCCGTCGTCGAGCCCGCGGGCGGCCAGCGCCTCGGCCAGCGCCTCGGCGTGCGCCACGGTGCGCACCGCGGTCGGCACCAGCACCGCGCGCACGTCGCGCTCCAGGCCCCGGGCCGCGGCCGCGGCCCGCGACTGCGCCAGCAGGCCGGCGACCACCGGGATGCTGCTCACCGCCAGCGTCAGCAGCAGCGCCACCCGACCGGGGCGCACCCCCGCGCGCCGCAGCGGGCGCAACCCGGCCACCACCGCGTCCAGCAGCACCGCCACCGGCGTGGTGGCCGTCAGCGTCGCCGCGGCCCACACGCACACCACCACCGCCGTCAGCACCACCACGGCCCGCACAGGGCCCTCCAGCCACCACTGGGCGGCCCCCAGCAGCACCAGCACCCACGCCAGGCGGCGCAGCTGCGTCAGCAGGTGCGCGAGCCCCAAGCCGCACGCCAGGGCCAGCGCCGCCACGCCCGCCGCCAGCGCCAGCAGCACCGCCGCCGCCGGCGCCGGGGGCGCCAGCGAGCGCACCAGGCCCGCGGCCAGCGCCGTCAGCGCCAGGCCGGCCAGCTTCGCCCCGGCCCCGGCGCGGTGCAGCACCGAGTCCCCGGGCGCGTAGCGCCCCAGCAGCGGCGGCGCCGGGTCCAGCCCGCGCCGCCGCCACCGGGCCCGGCGCCCCAGCGCCCACCGACCGCTCACGAGCCCATCCTCAGGCCGACGCCGCGTAGGCCGCCACGACCTCGCCGGCCGGGCCGTCGGCGACCACGCGCCCGGCCTCCAGCCACAGCGCGCGCCGCGCCCGCCGGGCCAGGGCCAGGTCGTGCGTGGCCACGACGAGCTGGGCGGGGGAGGACAGCAGCACCTGCGCCACCCGTCGGGCGGTGCGCAGGTCCAGCAGCGTGGTCGGCTCGTCGCACGCCAGCACGGCCGGCTCGGTCGCCAGCACCGCGGTCAGCGCCAGCAGCTGGCGCTGACCGGAGGACAGCTCGCGCACCCCCGCGTCGGCCAGCGCGCCCAGGCCCTGGAGCTCCAGCAGCTCGCGCGCCCGCGCCGCGCGCTCGCGCCGCGGCACGCCGGTGCGGCGCAGCGAGAGGGCCACGTCCTCCACCGGCGTGGGCATCACGAGCTGGGCGTCGGGGTCGGGGAAGACGAACCCCACGCGCCGGCGCACCCGCACCAGGTCCGCCTCGGTGTCCAGGCCGTCCACGCTCACCGCCCCCTCCGAGGGCAGCACCAGGCCGTTGAGCAGGCGCAGCAGGGTCGACTTGCCCGAGCCGTTGGGGCCCACCAGCGCCACCGACGCCTCGGTCAGCTCCAGCTCCAGCGGGTGCAGCACGACCCGCTCGCCGGCGCGCACGCAGGCCCCGTCCAGCCGGATCACGCGGGCGCGCGCAGCGCCGCCCGCGGCGTCGGGCCCGCCGTCACCCGCGGGCGTGCAGGCGGGGGAAGGCGCGCAGCACGGGGGCGGCGACCACCACCGTCAGCAGCACCTTGAGCAGGTCGCCCGGCAGGAAGGGCAGGCACGCCTTGACGGCCGTGGCCACGTCGAGCCCGCCGTTGAGGACCATGCCGGGCACCCCGCCGGCGTAGACGACGCCGATGCCGCCCAGCAGGCAGCCGACCACCAGCCCGGGCACCTCGAAGCGCCGGCCCGCGCGGGCGGCGGGGCGCACCACGGCGCCCACGACCAGCGCGGCCAGCGGGTAGCTGAGCAGGAAGCCCGCGCTGGCGCCCGCCAGCACCCCCAGGCCGCTGCCGCCCTGCGCGAACACGGGCAGGCCCGCGAAGCCCAGCACCAGGTACACCAGCGCCGCCGCGGCCCCGCGCCACGGGCCCAGCACGGCCCCGCACAGCATCACGCCGAGGGTCTGCAGGGTGATCGGCACGGCCAGCACGCCGACGGGGACGGCGCCGGCCACCGCCAGCGCGCACAGCAGCGCCGCGAAGACGGCCACGAGGGCGGTGCCGGTGGCGGGGTTGACCGGGCGGCGCACGCCGGTGCCGCGGGCGCCGGGGCGCGCGGGAGCGGCCGGCCGCGGAGCGGGGGGGACCATGGGCGGGACGCTAGCCGACCGCGCGGCCCGCGCGGGACCGTCCGCGGCGGCAGGGTCCTGACGCGCCGTACCATGGGGGTGTCCCCGCCCCACCTCATCGCTGCGAGCTGCCCACGTGATCGTCGCCACCGACATCGAACTGCGAGCCGGGGCACGACTGCTCATGGAGCACGTCAGCTTCCGCGTGGCCCCGGGAGACCGCATCGGGCTCGTGGGGCGCAACGGCGCCGGCAAGACCACCCTGACCAAGGTGCTCGCCGGGGAGGGCCAGCCGGCCTCCGGCTCGGTGAGCCGCTCCGGGGAGATCGGCTACCTGCCGCAGGACCCCCGCGCCGGCGACCCGGAGATGCTCGCCCGCGACCGCATCCTCGCCGCCCGCGGACTGGACGAGGTGATCACGCGCCTGCGCCGCGCCGAGCAGGACATGGCCAGCGACGACGCCCGGGTCCGCGACAGGGCGATGGACCGCTACACCAAGCTCGACGCCCGCTTCGTGGCCATGGGCGGCTACACCGCCGAGAGCGAGGCGGCGCGCATCTGCGCGAACCTCAACCTGCCCGACCGCATCCTCGACCAGCCGCTGAAGACGCTCTCCGGCGGCCAGCGCCGCCGCGTGGAGCTGGCCCGCATCCTCTTCTCCGCCAGCGAGACGCTCCTGCTGGACGAGCCGACCAACCACCTCGACGCCGACTCCGTCGCGTGGCTGCGCGACCACCTGAAGAACTACGCCGGCGGCCTGATCGTCATCAGCCACGACGTGGAGCTGCTGGAGGTCGTGGTCAACCGCGTCTTCCACCTCGACGCCAACCGCGCCACGATCGACGTCTACAACGTGGGCTGGAAGAACTACCTCAAGCAGCGCGAGACCGACGAGAAGCGCCGCCAGCGCGAGCGCGCCAACGCCGAGAAGAAGGCCGGCACCCTCATGGCGCAGGCCGACAAGATGCGCGCCAAGGCCACCAAGGCCGTCGCCGCGCAGAACATGGCCAAGCGCGCCGAGCGGCTGCTGGGCGGGCTGGAGGAGGCCCGCGTCCAGGACAAGGTCGCCAAGCTGCGCTTCCCCAAGCCGGCGCCCTGCGGCAAGACCCCGCTGATGGCCCAGGGGCTGTCGAAGTCCTACGGCTCGCTGGAGATCTTCACCTCCGTCGACCTCGCCATCGACCGCGGCAGCCGCGTCGTCATCCTGGGCCTCAACGGCGCCGGCAAGACCACCCTGCTGCGCATGCTCGGCGGCGTCGAGCAGCCCGACAGCGGCCGGATCGTGCCCGGGCACGGCGTGAAGGTCGGCTACTACGCGCAGGAGCACGAGACGCTCGACCACGAGCGCACGGTCCTGGAGAACATGCGCTCGGCGTCCCCGGACCTGGACGACACGCGGGTGCGCACCGTGCTGGGCTCCTTCCTCTTCTCCGGCGACGACGTGGACAAGCCCGCCGGGGTGCTCTCCGGCGGGGAGAAGACGCGCCTGGCCCTGGCCACGCTCGTCGTCTCCAGCGCCAACGTGCTGCTGCTGGACGAGCCCACGAACAACCTCGACCCGGCCAGCCGCGCGGAGATCCTCGACGCCCTGCGCCACTACGAGGGGGCCGTGGTGCTGGTCACCCACGACGAGGGGGCCGTGGAGGCCCTCGGCCCCGAGCGGGTGGTGCTGCTGCCCGACGGCGTGGAGGACCTGTGGAACGCCTCCTACGCCGAGCTGGTCTCGCTGGCCTGATCCGGGCCGGCGGCGGGCCCCGGCCCGCCGCCCGCGCCCTGCGCGCACGCCCCGTCCGCGCCCCGGCGCGCTCCTGCCCGGTGCTTCGACTGGCCGATCCCGCCACAGGTGGTGACCATGGTGGGGCCGGAGACGACGTCGAGGAGGTCGCTGTGACCGAGGCTGTGAAGCGGGGATCCCGGTTGAGCGGAGCCGAGCGCTCGCAGCTCGCGGAAGAGCTGTCGAAGGGCTACGCGGAGGGCAAGAGCATCAGGGCGCTGGCGGAGGAGGCCGGGCGCTCGTACGGCTTCGTGCACCGGTTGCTCAGCGAGAGCGAGGTGTCGCTGCGCAGCAGGGGCGGCGCCACGCGCGGTCGGGCCAAGCAGCGCCACGAGGCCGACACCGAGCAGCACGCCGGCTGAGCCCGCACCGCGGGCGCGGGTGCCGGCTGCTCACAGCGAGCGGTCGGCGCCCCCGTCCACGGTGAGGGAGGCGCCCGTCACGAACGAGGCCGCGGGGGAGAGCAGGAACACCGCCGCGCGCGCGAACTCGTCGGGCAGCCCGGCGCGGCGCAGCGGGACGGCCTCCACGGCCGCCCCGTCCAGGGAGCCGGGCTCCTCGAACTCCAGCGGCGACTCCGCCTCCACCCGCCCCACCAGCAGGTTGTTGATGCGGATGCCGCGCGGGCCGAGCTCGTCGGCCAGGGCCTTGGCGGCCATCGCCAGCCCTGGGCGCAGGCCGTTGGCGACCCCGGCGTCCTGGGCGGGGCTGCGCACGGTGCTCGAGAGCAGCATCACCAGCGAGGCGCCCTCGCCCGTGGCGGCCTTGGCCACGGAGCGCGCCAGCCGCAGCGGCCCCAGCACGCTGGCCTCGAACGCCTCGCGCCAGGAGGCGTCGCTGGCCTCCAGCACCGAGGAGGTCGGCGGGGTGCCGCAGGAGACCACCGCCCCGTCCAGCCGGCCGAAGCGGGCGTTGGCCGCGGCGGCCAACCTCGTCTCGGTGCCCGGCTCGGCGATGTCGCCGGGCACCAGGAGCATCCGTTCCGGCGCCCCGATGGACCCGGCCGCGGACGCCAGCTCCTCCGGGTCCCCGGCGGAGAGCACCAGCAGCGCGCCCTCGTCGGCCAGCAGCCGCGCGCACGCCAGCCCCAGGCCGGTGGACGCACCGGAGACGATGTAGACGCGGTCGCTGAGGCCAAGGTCCATGAGCACATTGTTGCGCAGTGTGGCGGGTGATACACGCAGCATGACCGCCCGTCGAGCGGGGGTGCACCCACGCCGGTCAGCGCCCCGGGCGCACCCCGGCCTCCACCTCCGCGTCCTCGGCCTCCTCGTCGCTGCCCGCCCGCACCGGGCGCCGCCGCCGGGCACCGCCGGGACCGCCCGGGCCACGCCCGCCGGCGTCCCCGTCACCGGGAGCGCCCCCGCCGGGAGCCCCGTGGCCGGGGTCCCCGCCCGGGCCGGCGCCGGCGGGCACGGCACCCGCCTGCGGTGCGCGGGCCTGCAGCTCCCGGCGCCCGGCGACCACCCACACCACCAGGGCCGTCAGCGCGAAGCCGTACCACTGCACCGTGTAGGCCAGGTGCGGGCCCTCGTCGACCTCCGGCCGCCCGGCGCGCGCGGGCACCTGCGCCGGGGCGGGCTCCTCCGCGGAGAGCACCGCGTACCCGCCGCGCAGCCGCGCCGCGCCGGCGTCGGCGGTGGCGCGGGCCACCGGTCCCGCGGCGATCGAGGCGACCTGGCCGCGCGGCGCGGCGCTGCGCCGCGCCGGCTCCCACGGGCGCACCCGCGCGGTGACGCTCACCGTCCCGGTGGGCGCGGCGGGCACCGCGTCCGGGGCGCTGCTGGTGCTGCCGGCGGGCACCCAGCCGCGGTCCACGACCAGGGCGGTGCCGTCCTCGAGCAGCAGCGGCACCAGCACGTCGTAGCCCACCGACTCCTCGTGCTGGCGGTTGCGCACCAGCACGGTCGCCGCGGCGTCGTAGGTGCCGCTCACCCGCACCGGCGTCCAGGCGTCGCGCGCGGCCAGCGGACGGCCGTCCGCCGGCAGCAGGACGTCCACGTCGGCCGGGGCGGCGTCGTAGTTGCCCACCAGCGGGGCGTTGGCGGCAAGGCGCGCCTGGCGGCGGTGCCACTGCCACTGCCCCAGCAGCACGCACACCACGGCCACCGCCACGGCCAGCGCCAGCCCGCGCCGCCAGCGCGGCTCGCGCAGCAGGCCGAGCACCCCGCGCACCCCCGCGCCGCGGCCCGGGGGTGCGCGGGGTGCTCGGC
>NZ_JAAALM010000629.1 GCF_009906395.1 Kineococcus indalonis | reverse complement strand
GTCCGCAGACCCCCACGCCCGGTGGCGCGCGGGGGGAGCGCGCCACCGGGCGTGGGGGTCTGCGGACTCGGCCGTTCGGGTGCCGCTGCGCGGGCCGTCCGCTCGGAACGGTCACGCGCAGTGGTGACACCTGTCTCGGCGTCCGCCGCCCGGGCCTTGAGGAGGGACCCGCGGTCACCGTCGGTGATGTCCCGGGGACACCGGTCCGCGGGAGCGGTGCCCCCGGGCCCCACCGGGACCGCCGCCGGACGACGGCGGCCCCCGCGGGCCTCAGCGGCTGCGCTGCTGCAGGTAGTAGCGGATCAGCGAGGCCGTGGAGGGGTCCTGCGCGCCCAGGGTCGCGGCGTCGCCGGTCAGCGCCGGGGCGATCTCCACCGCCAGCTTCTTGCCGAGCTCCACGCCCCACTGGTCGAAGCTGTCGATGCCCCACACCGCGCCCTCGACGAACGTGACGTGCTCGTACAGCGCGATGAGCTGGCCCAGCACCGAGGGGGTCAGCGCCGGCGCCATGATCGAGGTGGTGGGCCGGTTGCCGGAGAACACCCGCGCCGGCACGACGTCCTCCGCGGTGCCCTCCGCGCGGACCTCCTCGGCCGTCTTGCCGAACGCCAGCGCCTTGGTCTGCGCGAAGAAGTTCGCCATGAACAGCGCGTGCACGTCGGCGTCGCCCGCGTCGTGGTCCACCAGCGGGTGCGCGGGCGTCGCGAAGGCGATGAAGTCGCTGGGGACCACCCGGGTGCCCTGGTGGATCAGCTGGTAGAAGGCGTGCTGGCCGTTGGTGCCCGGCTCGCCCCAGAACACCTCGCCGGTCTGCGTGGTCACCGGCGAGCCGTCGTAGCGCACCGACTTGCCGTTGGACTCCATGGTCAGCTGCTGCAGGTACGCCGGGAAGCGGTGCAGGTGCTGCGAGTACGGCAGCACCGCGTGGGTGTGCGCGTCGCAGTGGTCGACGTAGAAGACGTTCAGCAGGCCCATGAGCAGCGGCACGTTCGAGGCCGGCTCGGCGGTGCGGAAGTGCTCGTCCACGGCGTGGAAGCCGGCGAGGAACTCCCGGAAGCGCTCCGGGCCGACCGCCACGGCCAGCGAGGTGCCGATGGCGGAGTCCACCGAGTAGCGCCCGCCGACCCAGTCCCAGAAGCCGAACGCGTTGCCCGGGTCGATGCCGAAGGCCTCGACCTTCTCCAGCGCGGTGGACACCGCCACGAAGTGCTTGGCCACCGCGTCGCGGCGGGCCCCGTCGTCGTCGGCGAGCACGCCGGCGGCACCCAGGCGCTCCCACAGCCACGCCCGCGCCAGGCGCGCGTTGGTGAGCGTCTCCAGCGTCCCGAAGGTCTTGGAGGCGACGATGAACAGCGTCGTCTCCGGGTCCAGGTCGGCGGTCGTCTCAGCCACGTCGGTGGGGTCGATGTTGGAGACGAAGCGGCACTCCAGGCCCCGCTGCACGTACGGCTTGAGCGCCTCGTACGCCATGACCGGGCCCAGGTCCGAGCCGCCGATGCCGATGTTGACCACGGTGCGGATGGCCTTGCCCGTCACGCCCGTCCAGCGGCCCGAGCGCACCGACTCGGCGAACCCCAGCACCTCGCCCAGCTCGCGCTGCACGTCGGCGTCGACGTCCTGGCCGTCCACGACCAGCGCCGGCTGCGCGCCCGGCGGGCGGCGCAGCGCGGTGTGCAGCACCGCGCGGTCCTCGGTGACGTTGATGTGCTCGCCGGCGAACATGGCGTCCCGGCGCGCCAGGACGCCGGTCTCCTCGGCCAGCTGCAGCAGCAGCCGCACCGTCTCGTCGGTGACGAGGTTCTTCGACAGGTCCACGCGCAGGTCCGCCGCGTCGAACGTCAGCCGGTCGGCGCGCTGCGGGTCGTCGGCGAACCAGCTCCGCAGGTCGGGGGTCGTGGCGGCGCGGTGCGCGGCCAGGGCCTCCCAGGCGCTCGTCCTCGTCGGGTCCACGGGTCCTTCGCTCACGCGTCGCCTCCAGCGCTCGTGCGGCCGGGCGCTCCCGGCCCGGGTCGTCATCGGTCTGGTGCCGGACGAGACGTTAGCCACGTGCGGTGCGCGGCGCGCGGGCGGCCGCCGCGCCACCCCGCGGCGC
>NZ_JAAALM010000628.1 GCF_009906395.1 Kineococcus indalonis | reverse complement strand
AACCCGCCCCGGCGGGGCGGGCGGCCCCCGGGGCGGGTTCGGCGGTCACGCCCCCAGCGTAGCCCTCCTCGATTCGTTCTGTATCGGATGCGGTGTGGATCGGGAGCCGTCGGGGTGATGTGCCCGGCGGTGCACCCCCGGCTGCTTAGGGTGTGCGCGGGGTCGCGCGGCGTGGGCCGCGCGGAGCGAGCGGGGGACGAGCACGTGCACGAGCGGGTGGACCGGCCGGCGGAGCAGGACGCGGCGCGCAGCCGACGCGGCAGGGGCCGGCACGCCCCGCGGCCCCGCACGAAGCTGCTCGCCGGCCTCGGCGCCGGCGCCGCCGTCCTCGCCGGCGGCTACCTCGCCGCCGCCCTCGCCCTCGGCGGGCAGGCCCCCCGCGGCACCACCGTCCTCGGCACCGACGTCGGCGGCCTGGACCGCGCCGGCGTCGAGCGCGCCCTGGCCGCCCCCGCCGCCGCCGTGCTCGCCCGCCCCGTCACCGTGCGCGTCACCGGCCCCGCCGGCGACGTCGAGGGCGCCGTCCAGCCCGCCGCCGCCGGCCTGGCCCTGGACGTGCCCGCCACCGCCCGCGCCCTCACCGGCCCGGCGTGGAGCCCGGCCGACCTGTGGCGCCACGTCACCGGCGGCGAGGAGGAGCGCCCCGCCACCGCCGTGGACCGCGCCGCGCTGCGCGCCGGCCTGCAGCCGCTGGCGCAGCAGGTGGAGCGGCCCGCCGTGGAGGGCGCCGTCGCCTTCGAGGTGCGCCCCGGCACCCCCGCCACCGTCGAGCCCGTGCCCACCGTCCCCGCGCCCGGCCGCGGCCTGGACGCCGAGCGCACCGCCGACGCCGTCGCCGCCGCCTGGCCCGCCGACGCCCCCGTGCAGGTGCCCGCCCGCGTGCTGGAACCCGCCCTGGACGCCGGCGACGTCGCCGGGGCCGTCGAGCGGGTGGCGCGCCCCGCCGTGGCCGCCGACCTCGTCGTCGCCGGCGGCGGGCGCGAGGTGCGCCTGGCCCCGGCCGCGTTCGCGCCCGCCCTGTCGGTGCGGGCCGTGGAGGGCCGGGCCCGCCTGGTCGCCGACGGCGCCGCGCTGGAGAGCGCCGTGCTGGCCGCCGACCCCGCCTTCGAGACCGCCCCGCAGGACGCGCGCATCGAGGTCGTCGACGCGCGCCCGTCCGTGGTGCCCGCCGTCGAGGGCACCGACGTGGTGCCCGAGGCGCTGGCCGGTGCGGTGACCGCCGCGCTCACCGCCCCGGCCGCCGGTGCGGGCGCCGACCCGGCCGCCGCGCCGCGGCGCGCGGAGGTGCCGCTGGCCGGCGTCGCGCCCGCGCTGGGCACGCAGGAGCTGCAGTCGCTGGGGATCGTGGAGCAGATCTCCACGTTCACCACGAACCTCACCGCCGACCGCGCCCGCACCGAGAACATCCGCATCGCCTCCGCCGCCGTGGACGGCACCCTGCTGCGCCCGGGGCAGGAGTTCTCCCTCAACGACACGGTCGGCGAGCGCACCGCCGCCCGCGGCTACAACCGCGCCCCCGTCATCTCCGGCGGCCGCCTCGTCGACGACTACGGCGGCGGCGTCTCGCAGCTGTCCACCACGCTCTTCAACGCGGTGTTCTTCGCCGGCCTGGACGAGGTCGAGCACAAGCCGCACTCGTTCTACATCTCCCGCTACCCCGAGGGCCGCGAGGCCACCATCGACTGGCGCAGCATCGACAACCGCTTCCGCAACGACTCCGGCCACGGCGTGCACATCACCGCCGGCATCAGCGGCAACCAGCTCACCGTCTCGATGTACGGCACGAAGCGCTGGGACGTGCGCGCCGAGAAGAGCGGGCGCTACAACACCCGCGCCCCGCGCACCGTCTACGACACCGGCCGCGGCTGCTCGCCGCAGTCCCCGAACACCGGCTTCGACGTCACGGTCACGCGCGTCATGACGCCGGTGGGCGGCGGGCCCGAGCAGCGCGAGAGCTGGGAGACCACCTACAACGCCCAGAACCGCATCGTGTGCGGGCCCGACCCGGCCACGGTGCGCCCCAGCCCCTCGCCCAGCGCGAGCACCCCCGCGCCGAGCACGCCCGAGAGGTCGACCAGCGGCTGCACGCTCTGCGAG
>NZ_JAAALM010000627.1 GCF_009906395.1 Kineococcus indalonis | reverse complement strand
CCGGGGGGCGGGGCAGGGCCGGGCGGTGGCCGCCGCCACCGGCACCGGGCCCCAGCGCACCCCCGCGACCGGCGCGGCCAGCGAGGTGGCGCCCAGCACGGCCAGCGTCAGCGCCGGGGCCGCGGCCACCAGCAGCACCCCGCGCAGGCGCAGCGCCCACCCCACCAGCAGACCGGGCAGCACGAGCACCGCGACCACGAGCGCCAGCACCGGCAGGGCGGCGGCCCACTCCCCCGGGGTCGCCGTGGTCGCCGCGCTCACCGGGGCAGCTGCTCCGGGCGGGAGCGGGCGATGAAGCGGCGGTAGGCGGCGGTGCGCACCCGCGCCGGCACGAAGCGGTAGCCGCCGCGCACCACGACGTTGCGCACGGCCTGCGCGGGCGTGGTGAAGCCCTCCGCGCGCAGGTGCCGCTGCAGGGCCAGCTCCGAGCGCCACAGCCGCAGGCCCCCGCGGCGGGCGTAGGAGCCGGCCGCGGCGTCGGCGCCGACGCGGTACTTCACCAGCGGCTCGGGCAGGTTCTCGCAGCGCGCCCCCGCCGCGATCATGCGCGCGAACAGCCAGTAGTCCTCCATCAGCGGCAGGTCGCGGTAGCCGCCGGCTGCCGCCACCGCCGAGCGGCGGTAGACCACCGTGGGGTGGTTGAAGGGGTCGTGGAAGCGGGCGTAGCCGGCGATGCGCGCCCCCGTGGGCGGGGTGCGCCGGCCCACCACGTCGTCCTCGTCGGCGCCGATCTCCCACAGGCCGGTGCCGACGAGGTCGGCGCCGGCGGCCACCAGGGGCAGCTGGCGGGCGAAGCGCTCGGGCAGGCTGACGTCGTCGGCGTCCATGCGGGCCACCACGTCGTGCCGGCACGCGGCCAGGCCCGCCTCCAGGGCGCGGGCCAGGCCGACGTTGCGCTCCAGCGGCACCAGGCGCACCGGCACGCCGGCAGCGCCGGAGGCGGCCAGCTCGCCCAGCAGCGCCTGGAGCTGCGCGGGCACCGGCCCGTCGCGCACCACGACGACCTCGTCGGGGCGCAGCACCTGGTCGGCGGTGACGCTGCGCACCGCGCGGCGCACCTGGGCGGCGTCGTCGGCGGCCCACACCGGCAGCAGCACCGAGAACGGCGGCAGCTGCCCGGCCGGCAGCGGCGCGGCCGGCGCGACCGGCCCCGGCGCGCCGGCGGACCCGGCGGCGGACTCGACGGCGGCGACGTCCTCGCTCACCGGCCCCAGGCCGGCCAGCACGTCGGTGGTCGCCGCCGGCGCGCGCACCGCCTCGGCCAGCCCGCGCACCAGCCCGCGCGCCAGCACGCCGCGCGCGGAGGAGCGGCGCACCGTCCGGCCCCAGCGCAGCAGCGTCGCCCCGCCGTACAGCACCGCCTCGCCCGGGCCCAGGGTGCGGTACCGGGTGAACAGCCACGCCTTGTTGCGCACCTCGAAGCGGAAGCGCTCGCCGGGGTCGGCGTCGGTGCCGCCGAAGGCGCGGGTGCGGTGCTCCACCACGCTGGCGGGGGCGTACACGCCGCGCGCGCGGCGCAGCAGCCGGGTGGTGAACTCGAAGTCGTCGTTCCACAGGAAGAACGCCGCGCGCGGCAGCCCCGAGGCGCGCACCGCCGCGGCCTCCACGAGCACCGCCACGAACGAGGCGGAGCGGACCGGCACGCAGCCGGCCGCCGCCGCCGCGGCGCGCTCGGCGCGCGAGGCGCCCGGGCGCGGGCGGGGGGTGTTCATCGGGTGGTCGCGCCCGTCGCTCCACACGACGCGGCTGGCCACGAGCACGGCGCCGGTGCGCTCGCGCGCGGCCAGCGCCGCAGCCAGCGCGCCCGGGCGCGGGACGGTGTCGTCGTCCATGAGCCACACCAGGTCCGCGCCGTGCCGGCGCAGGGCGCGCGCCAGGCCGGCGGCGAACCCGCCGGCGCCGCCGGTGTTGCGCTCCAGGCGCACCGCGTCCACGCGCAGGTCCGCCCCGGGCCCGGCGGCGAAGGCGGCCACCGCGGCGGACGTGCCGTCGGTGGAGGCGTTGTCCACCACGACGACCGCGTCGGGGCGGCGGGTCTGCGCGGCCAGCGCCGCCAGCGCCTCCAGCAGCAGCTCGCGCCGCTCGTGCGCCACGACGA
>NZ_JAAALM010000626.1 GCF_009906395.1 Kineococcus indalonis | reverse complement strand
GGCCAGCACCAGCAGCGTCTCGAAGGCGCCGACGACCTGGGCCTGGCCCGCGGCGACGGCGCCTTCGAGACGCTGCTGGTGCTGGGCGGGGACCCGCCGCGGGTGGTGCACCTGGAGGCGCACCTGGACCGCTTCGAGCGCTCCGCGCGGGCGCTGGAGCTGCCCGCGCCCGACCGCGCCGCCTGGCGGGAGCTGGCCGGGCTGCTGGTCGCCGGCGTGCCCGCCGGGGCCGAGGCGGCGCTGCGGCTGACGCTGACGCGGGGCGCGCCCGGGGCCGGGCCCACCGGCCTGGCGACCCTGCGCCCGCTGCCGGGGGGGACCCTGCACGCCCGCGAGCACGGGGTGCGGGTGGTCGCGCTGCCGCGCGGCACCTCGGCGCGGGCGCACGAGGCGGCCCCGTGGCTGCTGGGCGGGGCCAAGACGCTCTCCTACGCCGTGCACACCGCGGCGCTGCGCGAGGCGGCCCGGCGCGGCGCGGACGACGCGCTGTTCACCTCCACCGAGGGCCTGGTGCTGGAGGGCCCCACGGCGACCGTCGTCTGGTGCGCCGGGGGGCGGCTGCTGACCACCCCGGCGGGGGGCAGCGGCATCCTGGAGGGCACCACCCAGCGGGCGGTGTTCGAGGGCGCGGCCGCCGCGGGCGTGCCCACCGGCGTGGAGGCGGTGGCGGTGCCGGGGCTGCTGGCGGCCGAGGCGGTGTGGCTGACCTCCAGCGTGCGCGGCGCGGTGGAGGTGACCTCGCTGGACGGCACCGCGCTGGCGCGCCGCCCGGAGCTGACGCGGCGGCTGCGCGCCTGGGCGCTGGCCTGAGGCCCGCCCCGCCCCTCAGGCGGGGGCGGGCCCCTCGTCCAGCCCCTCGTCGAGCAGGGCGCGCAGCGAGGCGCCGGCCTTGAGGACCATCTCGTCGAACTCCGCCGCCGGGTCGGAGCCCAGCACCACCGCCCCGCCGGCCCCCGCGCTCCAGCGCCCGCCGGCGCGCACCAGGGTGCGGATGACCACGGACAGGTCGGCGGCGCCGGTGAGCGAGAGGTACCCCAGCGCCCCGGAGTACACGCCGCGGGCGCGGCGCTCCAGGGCGTCGACGACCTCGGTGGTGCGCAGCTTCGGCGCCCCGGTCATCGAGCCGGGCGGGAAGCAGGAGCGCACCGCGTCCAGCGCGCCCACGCCCGGGCGCAGCCGGCCGCGCACGGTGGAGACGAGCTGGTGGGCGGTGGCGTAGGTCTCCACCGCCATCAGGGAGGGCACCGACACCGAGCCCACCGCGCACACCCGGCCCAGGTCGTTGCGCAGCAGGTCCACGATCATGAGGTTCTCGGCGCGGGTCTTGGGGTCGCGCGCCAGGCCCTCGCGCAGCAGCCCGTCCTCGGCGGGGCCGGTGCCGCGCCGCGCGGTGCCCTTGACGGGCCTGGCCTCCGCCCAGCCGTCGCGGTCCACGCGCAGGAAGCGCTCGGGCGAGGCGGAGACGACGTCCACCCCGGGCAGGCGCAGCAGCGCCGCGTAGGGGGCGGGGTTGGCCCGGCGCAGCCGCCGGTGGGCGGTCAGCGGGTCCACCGCCGCGTCCGTGCTCGCCCGCGCCGTCAGGCACACCTCGTAGCTCTCCCCGGCGCGCAGCGCCTCCCGGCACGCCTCGACGGCGGCCTCGTACTCCTCGCGGGTGCGGTCCAGCAGCGGTGCGACCACCTCCTCGGGCAGCGGCGGCACGGCGGCGCCCTCGGGGCGCGCCGGCGCGCCGGGCAGGTCCGCCAGGGCGTGCTCGGTGCGCTCCAGCCAGGCGCGCGCGTCCTCCTCGGCCCCCGCCGCGGCGCCGGCGCCGGTGCGCACGAGCGCGACGAGGTGGGTGCGCCCGGCCTCGTGGTCCACGGCGGCGAAGCGGTCGGTGAACAGCCACGCCGCGTCGGGGGTGTCCGCGGTCCTGGTGGTCGGCGACCCGCACTCGGCGCGCACCTCGTAGCCGAGGTAGCCGACCCAGCCGCCGGCGAGGTCGAAGGGCAGCTCGCGCGGGTCCTGCCCGTCCTGCTCCCCGCCCGCCCCGCCGCCCCCCTCGACGCGGCGGGCGGCCAGCTGCGCGGCCAGGTGGTCCAGCACGCCGCCGGGCACG
>NZ_JAAALM010000625.1 GCF_009906395.1 Kineococcus indalonis | reverse complement strand
GCGCCGACGCGGGTGCGCCGGCGCTCCTGCTCGTGGCGCTGCCCGCCCTCCTCGCCGCCCTCGTCGCGCTGGGCCGCCGCCCGGCCCGGCCGGGGCTGGACGAGCTGACGGGCCTGCCCGAGCGGGAGGCGCTGCTCGCCGCCACCGGCCGGGCCCTGGGCGCCCGCGGGGCGGGCAGCGGGCGGGCCGGTGCGCACCCGGGGCTGCTCGTGGTGGACCTCGACCGCTTCCACGACCTCAACGACACCCTCGGCCACCCCACCGGCGACCTGCTGCTGCGGCGGGTGGCGCAGCGCCTGCGGGAGCTGGCGCCCCCCGGCGCGGTGGTGGCCCGCCTGGGCGGCGACCAGTTCGCGGTGCTGGTGCCCGACGGAGCCCGCGCCGAGGACCTCGCGCAGCGGGTGGTGGACCGCTCCGCGCTGCCGGTGGACGTGGGCGGCCTGCGGGTGCTGGTGCCGGCCAGCGTGGGGGTCGCGCTCGCGCCGCTGCACGGCACCAGCGCGGCCGCGCTGCTGCGCGGCGCCGACGTCGCCCTGCACCGCGCCAAGGTGGCGCGCGGGCGCGCCTGCACCTACGACGGCGAGGTGCGCGCCGGCGGGGTGGAGCGCGTGCGGCTGCTGGGGGAGCTGGGCCGCGCGCTGGCGCGCGGGGAGCTGTTCGTGCAGTACCAGCCGCAGGTCGACCCGGCCACCGGCGCGGTCGTGGGCGCCGAGGCGCTGGTGCGCTGGCGCCACCCGCAGCTGGGCACCGTCGCCCCGGACCGCTTCGTGCCCCTGGCCGAGGAGTCCGGCCTCGTGCACGACCTGACCGTCGTGGTGCTGGAGCGCGCCCTGGCCGACCTCGCGGGCTGGCGGGCCTCCGGGTGCGAGGCGACGGTCTCGGTGAACGTGCCCGCGCGCCTGCTGGCGGACGCGGACCTGCCGCGGCTGGTCGCCCGCGCCCTGGCGGCGCACCGCGTGCCGGCCCCGGCCCTCGTGCTGGAGATCACCGAGACGGGGCTGGTCTCGGACCCGGCGCGGGCGCGGGCGGTGGTGCGCGAGCTGCGGGCGCTGGGCTGCTCGGTGGCGGTCGACGACTACGGCACCGGGCACTCCTCCCTGCAGCACCTGACCGGCCTGGACGTGGACGAGCTGAAGGTGGACCGCGGCTTCGTCACCGCGATGACCAGCGACCACGCCCGCGCGGTCATCGTGCGCTCCACGGTGCAGATGGCCCGCGACCTGGGGCTGCGGGTCGTCGCCGAGGGCGTGGAGGACGCCGGCACCCAGCGGGCGCTGGCCGCCATGGGCTGCCACCTGGTGCAGGGCACCCACGCCGGGGCGCCGCAGGGCCCCGGGGAGGTGCTGCGGCTGCTGTCCGCCCGCGGTGCGGCCGCGGCGGGTGCGGGGGTCCCCGGGCCCGCGCGGGCCCCGGGGAGCGCGGTGGCCCCCGGGGGTGCGCTCCGGGTGGTGGCGCCGCGCCGCGCCCCCGGCGCTCCCTGAGCCGCGGCGCACCCCGCGCGCACCGGCCCGTCCCCTCCGCCCGACGCTCCGCGCGACGCTCCGCCCGGCGCGCCTCACGGTGCCCGCAGCACCACGACGGTGCGGCCCGCGGCGGCGGTGAGGGCGGTGGCGGTGCGCGCGTCCACGGCCACCAGCACCCCGCCCGCCGCGGGGGCGGACGCGCCGAGCAGGCCGGCGGGCGGTGCGGTGGGGGGCACCGCCAGCACCACGACGCCGGCCGCGACGCGCTCGGCGCCCGTGGCCAGGCCGGTGACGGGGTCGTCGGTGCGGGCCAGGACGTCCACCCGCACGCCGGGGCGCAGGCCCTCCAGGACGGCGGGGTCGCCCACGGCCACGGTGGTGGCCAGGGTGCCGGGCGGCTGCCCGGTCAGCAGGCCGGCGCCGGTGGTGCGCGCGTCGGTGAGGACCTCGCCGCGGCGCACGGCCCCGGCGAGCACGGCGCCCTCGCCCGCCCGGCGCCAGCGCGCCGTCGGGCACGTCGGCGCGGGGCCGCCGACCTCCAGCGCGCCCGGCGGCCAGCACGGCGCCGGCGGGCAGGTCGCGGGCGGCCACGAGCACCGCCCGGCCCGGCGGGGCCGGCGGGGACAGCGCCGAGAC
>NZ_JAAALM010000624.1 GCF_009906395.1 Kineococcus indalonis | reverse complement strand
GGTGGGCCCGCAGCCGCGGGCCCACCCGCGCCAGGGCGGCGGGCACGTCCGGCGCGGCGCTCACGGCCCCATCGAACACGACCCGACCGCCGGGCCGCCCACCCCTCCCCCCGGCGCCCACGGGTCCCGGCGAACCGGTGCCCGCTCAGGTGCGCGCCCGCTACGGTCGACGGACACCCTGGACGGGGGCGAGAGGGGTGGGCGGGTGGCACGGCGTGCGACGACGGCGCTGGCGGTGGCGCTCGCCCTGGCGGCCGGCCTCACCCTGACCGCGCTGCCCGAGCGCTCCGAGGCCGTGCCGGCCCCCGCGCTGCTGAGCACCGCGTCCTGGCGCGAGCAGCTCGGCGCACCGGCCGGCACCCCCGAGCAGGACGCCGCCTGGCTGGCCGCCGGCACCGTGCCCGGCGCCGGCGGCCCCTGGGAGGACGTGGTGCGCCGCTCGCTGCTGGACCTGCGCTCGCTGACCGCCGCCAACGGCGCCGTCGCCGCCGGGCCCGCCGCGAAGTGGCGCTACGCGTGGCCGCGCGACTCCGCCTTCGCCGCGGTGGCGCTGTCCGCCACCGGCCACCGCGCCGAGGCGCTGCGCGTGCTGGGCTTCCTCGCCGGCGTCCAGCACGACGACGGCGGCTTCGAGGCGCGCTACCTGCTCGACGGCAGCGGCACCCCCGACGGCCGCGGCCGGCAGGCCGACGGCGCCGGCTGGGCGCTGTGGGCGCTGGAGCGCGTGGTCGCCGACGCCCCCACCCGCGCGCAGGCGCGCGCCGAGCTGCGCCCCCTGCGGGGGCTGCTGGAGGGCGCCACCCGCTACGCCCTGGCCGCCACCGACGGCGGCACCGCGCTGCCGGAGCCGTCCTCGGACTACTGGGAGCGGCGCGAGGCCGAGCTCACCCTGGGCACGGTCGCGCCCCTGCTGGCGGGCCTGCGCGCGAGCGCCGCGCTGCACCCCCTGCTCGGGCAGCGCTCCGCCGCCCGGCGCCTGGGGGCGGCCGCGGACACCGTGGAGGAGCTGCTGCACGAGCGGTTCGCCCCCACCGGCTACCTGCGCTACGCCGACCCGGGCGTGCAGACCGGCGGCGTGGACGCGGCCGTGGCCTTCCTGCTGCCGCCCTTCGCCCGCGAGGTGCCCGCCGCGCCCGTCCTGGCCGCCTTCGACGCCTACCAGGTGCGGGCGCTGCGCCCCGCCGGCGGCCTGGCGCCCGGGGCGGGCTGGAAGCGCGACGGGATCTCCTGGACGCCGGAGGTGGCGCTGGTGGCGCTGGCCGCGGCGGCCTCCGGGCGCCAGGCGCAGGCGGCGCGCTGGCTGGACTGGCTGGCCGCGCACCGCACGGGCTGGGGCAGCCTGCCGGAGAAGGTGCTGGCCGACGGCGCCCCGGCGGGCCCGGCGCCGCTGGGCTGGACGGCCGCGAGCGTCGTCCTGGCGGTGGCGGCGCTCGACGCGCCGGGCACCGCCGGCGACGCCCCGTGACGGGACCGTGATCGCCGGGGCGGCCACCGATCGACGTGGAGGTCTTGCGCACGGTCGCGGGTGTCGTGTTAGCTTCCGATCGGCTGCAGCTAGCGCAGCTCCTCGATCGTTCTGAACGCCCGCGGAGTGTGTTGCGGGCGTCGCCCGGGTCCTTCGGGACCCGGTGTGGCGTTCCCACTCAGCCCGGGACCCGCAGAAGCGCGGGTCTCGCACCGACTGGAACGTGTTGGAGTAGGAATGGCCCAGGGCACCGTCAAGTGGTTCAACGCTGAGAAGGGTTACGGCTTCATCGAGCAGGACGGCGGCGGTCCCGACGTCTTCGTCCACTACTCGGCGATCACCGGCAACGGCTACCGCTCGCTGGAGGAGAACCAGCGCGTGGAGTTCGAGGTGACCCAGGGCCAGAAGGGCCCGCAGGCCGACCAGGTCCGCGCTCTCTGAGCCGGCACCTCACCTGAACACCCGGAGGGCCCCGTCCACGATGGACGGGGCCCTCCGTCGTGCCCGGGGGTCTCCGCCCGGGCCTGAGCCCGGCAGCGGCCGGGTGCGCACGCGCGCCCCGAGGAGCCGCGTGGTGGTGACCACCGCGATCGTCTCCGCCCCACGAGCCCGACGTCGCGGGTCTGGTCCAGGG
>NZ_JAAALM010000623.1 GCF_009906395.1 Kineococcus indalonis | reverse complement strand
GGTGGGGGCCTCAGGCGGCGGACCAGCCGCCGTCGGAGGCCAGCACGACGCCGTTGACGTTGACCGCGTCGTCGCTGAGCAGCCAGGTGATCGAGGCGGCCAGCACCTGGGCGGACACCGGCGTGGTCAGGATGCCGCGGGCGCTGGCCAGCCGGGCGGGGCCGAAGGGCGTGCTCACCTTCACCTCGATGCCCGTGATGGTGGGCCCGGGCGCCACCGCGTTGACGCGCACCCCGCTGGGCCCGTACATGAACGCCCCGCTCTTGGTCAGGCCCACCACCGCGTGCTTGGAGGCGGTGTAGGCCGCCCCGGCCGCCGAGCCGCGCAGCGCCGCCTCGGAGGCGGTGTTGACGATCGAGCCGGCCCCGCGCGCCAGCATCCCCGGCAGCACCGCGCGCGTGAGCTTCATGGTGCCGTCGACGTTCACGGCGAACACCCGCCGCCACACCTCGTCGCTCATCTCGTGCAGCGCCGACATGTCGTCCATGATCCCGGCGATGTTCGCCAGGGCGTCCACGCGCTCGCCCGCCGCGGCCAGGACCCGCTCGATCGAGGCGTCGTCGGTGATGTCGGCGCCCACCGGGCTCACGCGCCCGCCGCCGGGCACCTGGCCGGAGGTGTCGGCGGTGCCCGTGAGGTCGGCGAGCAGGCCGTCGAGGCGCTCGGCGGCGACGTCCACGGCGACCACGTGACCGCCCTCGCGCGCCACGCGGGAGGCGGTGGCCCGGCCGATGCCGGAGCCGGCGCCGGTGACGACGACGGTCCTGCCGGCGAAGCGGCCCGGGACGAGCTGCTCGGCCCACCCGGGGGCGGCGGCGGGGGTGTGCTGGGCGTCCTGCTCGGTCACGTCGGTCCTCCGGTGCGGTGCTGCGGGGTCCGGTGGTTCAGCGGGTGGTGACCGGGGCGAGCCAGAGCCCGACGAGGGCGTCGACGAGGCCGTCGGCGCACTGGGCCCAGGAGGCGCGCGCCGGCGCGCGCCCCTCGGCCAGGGCGGTCTCGCGCTCGGCGAAGACGTGGACGGTGAGCAGGCGCACCATGTCCGCCCGTTCGGCGCGCACCGCCGGCGGCACTCCGGGCAGGCAGCGCTCCAGGCCGTCGACGGTGCGCCGCAGCGGTTCCGAGCGCAGCGCGCGCTCGACGACGAGGGCGTGGCGGCGCGGGTCGGCCGCCAGCTGGGCCGACAGCCGCGCGTACCAGGTCGGGCTGCCGAGGTCGTCGAGGTGCCGGGCGGTGGGGCGCACCAGGCAGTCGACCCAGTCGCGCAGCTCGTCCGAGCCGGCGGTGCGGGCCAGCTGCTGCGCGCGCAGCTCCTCCACGGCGAGCACGTGCCGGTCGAGGATCGCCTCGACGAGGTCGGCGGTGGTGCCGGTGCCGGTGCCCAGCGCCCGGGCGGCCTCGGCGCGGGTCAGGCCGGGGTGCTCGTGGGCGAGTCGCAGCAGCTGCGCGCCGCGGGCCGTCAGCGTCCCCACCGGGTACCACCCCCTTTTTGCTCGCTGTTCGAGTATTTTGGTGCCGTGCGCACCGGCGAACAGGCTTCCACGACCCCCGCCGACCCCGGCGACCGCTCCGCGCGGCGGCTGCCCGCGGGCACGCTGGCGCTGCTGGCCGCGGCGGTCTTCGCCGCCGTCACCACCGAGGTGCTGCCCGTCGGCCTGCTGCCGCAGCTGGCCACCGCCTTCGCCGTCCCGCAGGACCGCATCGGGTGGTGGATGTCCGCCTACGCCCTCGTCGTCGCGCTCGGCGCCGTCCCGGTGACCGCCCTGCTCGCGCACCGCTCCCCGCGGCGCACCCTGGTGGCGCTGCTGCTGGTGCAGGCCCTCAGCAGCGCCGCGGTGGCCCTGGCCGGCAGCGTCGGCGGCTTCGCCCTGGCCCTGGCCGCGCGCCTGCTGGGCGGCCTGGCGCACGCGGGCCTGTTCTCCGTCGTGGTCGCCACCGCGGTCGCCGTCGCCCCGCCGGGGCGCTCCGGCCGCGCCGTCGCGCTCGTCAACACCGGCATCACCGCGGCCCTGGCGCTGGGCGTGCCGCTGGGCACCGCGGCCGGGGCGGCCCTGGGCTGGCGCTGGGCGTTCGCCGCCACCGCCGGTGCGGTGCTGCTCCTGGC
>NZ_JAAALM010000622.1 GCF_009906395.1 Kineococcus indalonis | reverse complement strand
GGACGCGGCGGCGGCCGGCGCGGCGGCGGCCCCTGCGGCGGCCGGCGCGCAGGACGCGGCGGCGCTGCGGGCCGCGCTGCGCGCCGCGCACGAGCAGCTCGCCGTGCAGGCCGAGCAGCTGCTCGCGCTGCGCGCGTCCCTGGCCGAGACCGAGCAGGAGCTGGCGGCGACGCTGCAGGAGGTGCGCACGCTCAACGAGGAGCTGCAGGAGCACCGCTGCGACGGCGCCCCCGCCGCCGCGGTCACGGCTGCGTGAGCCGCTCGAACTCCTCGCGCAGCAGCAGGTAGCAGTCGCACGAGGCGTCGAGCAGCCCCTCGCGGTCCACGACCGTGATGACGCCGCGCGCGTAGCGGATCAGCCCGGCGGTCTGCAGGACGCCGGCGGTCAGCGACACCGTGGGCCGGCGCACGCCGAGCATCTGCGCCAGGAACTCCTGCGTCATCGGGAACGTCAGCGACCCCACCCGGTCGGCGGTCATGAGCAGCCAGCGGGCGGCGCGCTCCTCGACGGTGTGCTGGGTGTTGCACGCCACGTTCTGCGCGAGCTGCAGGAGCATCGCCTGCGTGTAGCGGGACAGCGCGCGGTGCAGGGCGCCGTCGCCGCGCAGCACGTCGTGCAGCGCCTCCACGCTCATGCGCAGGCTGGCACCCTCGATCTGCGAGAAGACGGCGTTGGGGCTGCGGGTGGTGCCCAGGAAGGCCGGCAGGCCCACGAAGCCCTCGGGCCCGATCGTGCCGACCTCGACGGCGACCTGCCCGTCGACGAGCGCGACGTGCGAGAACACCGCCGTGAGGGGGAAGTAGACGTGCTCGATGGCCTTGCCCTCGTCGTAGACGACGTGCTTCAGCCCGAGCTGGACCTCCTCGCAGCGCGCGAGGACGCGGGCCAGCTCCTGCTGCGGGAGCTGCTTCAGGACCGCGTTGCGCGCCGGTCCCCGGTCCGTCGTCGCCGTGTCGTCGTCCACGTCCACCCCCTACCCCGTCCGCCCCGCCGCACGCCCGTCCTGGCCCAAGTCGTGTCAGGCACCGGACACAGCGACGTACTGTGGTGGCGTGCTCAGCGAGGCGGCGCCGCGCCCGGCGTTCGACGCCGTCGTCCTGGCCGCCTCCTTCGGCGGCCTGGAGGCGCTGACCGCCGTGCTGGGCGCGCTGCCCGCCGGCTTCCCCGTGCCGGTGGCGGTCGTGCAGCACCGCGCCCCGGAGTCGGACCTGCTGCCGGCCCTGCTGCGGGCGCGCACCGCGCTGCCCGTGCACGCCGCAGACGCGCAGGAGCTGGCGGACGGGGCGTTCGCGCGCCCGGGGGTGCACGTGCTGCCCCCGCGCCCGGCGTCCGCCGGGGAGCGCGGCGGGCGCGCGCCGGTGCCGCACCAGGCCGACGAGCTGATGGGCGCGCTGGCGCAGCGCCACGGCGCGCGCACCTGCGCCGTGGTGCTCACCGGGCGGCTGGACGACGGCGCCCGCGGCGTGCGGGCCGTCAAGCGCGCCGGCGGCTGGGTGCTGGTGCAGTCCCCGGCCAGCGCGCGGGCGCCGGGCATGCCGACCGCCGCGATCGCCACGGGCTGCGCGGACCTCGTGCTGCCGCTGCGCGCGCTCGGGGCGGCGCTGGTGGCGCTGTCCCTGGCGCCGGGGGCGACCGGGCTGTTCGCCCGGCCGGTGCAGCCGTGGGCGGACCTGGCCGACGCCTGAGGCCCCGCACCGCGATGATGGGGCGGTGAGCGAGCAGGAGCACCTGACCGGCGACGCCGCCGCCGCGGCCGCGCGGCTGTTCGACGGCATCCTGCGCCGCACCCACCTGTCGGCCCCGCACGACGTCGCGCACGTCGTGGCCGAGGAGCTGCGCAGCGCGCTGGACGCCGGTGACGTGCAGCTGTGGCTGGCCGACTACGAGCACGCCTCGCTCGTGCCCGTCCCGGCGCCGGGCGCGGAGCGGCGCGAGGCGCAGCCCCTGGAGGGCTCCATGGCCGGGCGGGCCTTCACCACCGCGCGCGTCGTGGGCGCCGACGCCCACCCCGGCCCGGACGGCGGGCCGGGGCGGGGTGGGCCCCGCCGCCGCTTGTGGGTGCCGCTGCTGGACGGCACCGACCGCCTGGGCGTGCTGGAGC
>NZ_JAAALM010000621.1 GCF_009906395.1 Kineococcus indalonis | reverse complement strand
CCCCCACACGCCCTGGCGGGCCGAGCGGGTGCCGTCGGAGCGGCCGGCGAGCAGCGGGCTGCACGCGCCGAGCGCGGCGAGGACGGGCAGCAGCCGGTGCAGGTGGGCCAGGCGCCGGGCCCAGCGGTGCGGCGGGCCGGCGTCGAGGTTGACCTGCAGGGAGGCGGTGGAGCACATCATGGCCGCGCCGTCGGCGCCGTGGCCGAGCGCGGCGAAGTGCTCGGCCATCGCGGCGTAGCGGGAGCCGGGGTTGACGCGCACCGGGTCGCGGACCAGGTCGGTGCCGGTGCTCAGCAGGGCGATGCCGTCGGCGGCCAGGAGCGCGTCGACGTGCGCGGCGTCGCGGCGCAGGGCCTCCACGGCGGCGGCGGCGCCGGGCAGCGGCGGGGTGGACAGCTCCACCTGGCCGCCGGGTTCGAGGGTGACGCGCGAGCCGGCGGGCGGGGCGGCGCCGCGCAGGGCGCCGGTGAGCCGGTCCCAGGGCACGCGGCGGCCGGGGGCGGTGAGGTCGACGGCGTGGCGCTCCAGCTCCAGCCCGACGGTGCCGACGGGGCCGGGGCGCAGGGCGCCGGCGGTGAGGTGATCGCGGGCGGCGGCGACGTCCAGGGGGACGGTGGTGTCCCCCGCGTCGTCCCCGGCCGCCTGTTCGACGGAGGACAGCACGGGCAAGGGCCCCTTCCAGGTCCGGACCGGCTCCGGGGAGCCGCGGGTCGGCGTGGGGCCACCGTTCGTGGCCTCGCGGGGAGCGTCGCACGCACCTCGGACACGGGCAAGAGCGGCCCGGCCGGGTCAGGCCCGGCCGGTGCCCCCGTCCCCGGTGCCCTCGCGCGGGGCGTGCTCGGCGAGGAAGCGGTAGACCTCGCTGTCGTCCACGCCGGGGAAGCGGCCGGAGGGCAGCGGGGCGAGGGTCTGCGCGTGCAGGCGGGCGCTGGGCCAGGCCGCCTCGGCCCAGCGGCGCTCCAGCTCCGCCGGGGCCCGCCGGCAGCAGGAGGCGTCCGGGCAGCGGCTGCGCCGGCGCACCCGCGTGTCGCGCCCGCGGAACCACTTGGCGTGGGCGTAGGGGACGCCGACGGTGATGGAGAAACCTCCGCCCTGCGTGGTGCCGGTCTGGCTGGAGCACCAGAACGTGCCCGCGGGGGTGTCGGTGTACTGGTAGTTCTCCGTGGTGCGGTTGCGCACCTCGAACACGGTGCGGGCGGTCCAGCGCCGGCACACCGGCTGCCCCTCGATGGCGCCGGAGGAGTCCTGCGGGAAGGGCACGCCGTCGTTCTCGTACCCGCGGTACAGGGCGCCGTCGTCGCCCACGCGCAGGAAGTGCACGGGGATGCCCAGGTGCGAGGTGAGCAGGTTCGTCAGGCGGTGCGCGGCCGCCTCGTGCGTGACGCCGAACGCGTCGCGGAAGTCCTCCACCGCCAGGTCCTTGTCGGCCTTGGCCGCGGAGAGGAACTGCACCGCGGCGCTGCGCGGCAGCAGGCAGCACGCGGCGAAGTAGTTGATCTCCAGGCGCTGGCGCAGGAACTGCGCGTAGCTGGCGGGGCGCTCGTGCCCGAGCACGCGGTGCGCGATCGCCTGCAGCGCCAGCGAGCGCAGGCCGTGCCCGCCGGGGATCGAGGCCGGCGGCAGGTAGATGCGGCCGTTGACCAGGTCGGTGACCGTGCGGGTGGAGTGCGGCAGGTCCTCCACGTGGATGAGGGAGAACCCCAGGTCCTGCGCGATGCGGGCCACCTGGCGGTGGGTGAGCGCGCCGACGGTGTACCCGGCCGAGCGCACGAGGTCCTCGGCGACCTCCTCGATCTCCGGCAGGTGGTTGTCCACCGCCCGCAGGAGCAGCCGGATCTCCGTGTTGGCCCGGCGCGCCTCCTCGGGGGTGGCGTTGGCGGCGTCGTGGCGGCGGGCCAGTTCGCGGTGCAGGGCCACGAGCGACTCCAGCGCCTCCGGGGGCAGCCGGCGGGCGGAGGACACCTGCGGCAGCCCCAGGGAGCGCACGAGCGGGCTGCGCTGGGCCTGCTCCAGCTCGATCTCCAGCGCCGCCCGGCGGGTGGGCGGCGGGGCGGGGTCCAGCAGGTCCGCGGGGGCCACGCCGAGCGCGGCGGCGACGGCGGCGA
>NZ_JAAALM010000620.1 GCF_009906395.1 Kineococcus indalonis | reverse complement strand
GTGCGGGGGCGGGCGGCGCGGAACCGGCCAGGGCCTCGTCCTCGGCGGCCAGCACCCAGGTGTCCTTCGAGCCGCCGCCCTGGCTGGAGTTCACCACCAGCGAGCCCTCCCGCAGCGCCACCCGGGTCAGCCCGCCGCGCAGCACCCGCACCGTGGAGCCGTCGTTGACGGCGAAGGGGCGCAGGTCCACGTGCCGCGGCCGCAGCTGCGCGCCGGCCAGCGTCGGCACCGTCGACAGCGCCACCACCGGCTGGGCGATCCAGCCGCGCGGGTCCGCCAGCACCCGCGCGCGCAGCGCGTCCAGCTCCTCGCGCGAGGCGTCCGGGCACACCACCAGGCCCTTGCCCCCCGAGCCGTCCACCGGCTTGACGACGAGCTCGCCCAGGCGGTCCAGGGCCTCCTCGCGCTCGGCGGGGATCTCGAAGCGGTACGTGGGGACGTTGCCCAGGACCGGCTCCTCGCCCAGGTAGTACCGCGTCAGGTCCGGCACGTACGTGTAGACGAGCTTGTCGTCGGCCACGCCGTTGCCCACGGCGTTGGCGATGCTCACCCCGCCGGCGCGCGCGGCGTTGAGGATGCCGGCCACCCCCAGCACCGAGTCGCGGCGGAAGTGCACCGGGTCCAGGAACTCGTCGTCGACGCGGCGGTACACCACGTCCACGCGCCGCTCCCCGGCGGTGGTGCGCATGTGCACGCGGTTGCCGCGGCAGACCAGGTCGCGGCCCTCCACCAGCTCCACGCCCATGGCCCGCGCCAGCAGCGAGTGCTCGAAGTAGGCGGAGTTGTACACGCCGGGGGTCAGCACGACCACGGTCGGGTCGTCCACGCCGGCGGGGGCGCTGGCGCGCAGCGCCGCCAGCAGCGTCTGCGGGTAGTCCGCCACCGGGTGCACCCGGTGCGCCTGCAGCGCGTCGGGCAGCACCTGCGTGATCGCCTGGCGGTTCTCCAGCACGTAGCTGACGCCGCTGGGCACCCGCACGTTGTCCTCCAGGACGCGGAAGTCGCCGTGCTCGTCGCGCACCAGGTCGATGCCGGCGACGTGCACGCGCACCCCGCCGCCGGGCTCGACGCCCACCGCGGCGCGGTGGAAGTGGCTGGAGGAGGTGATCACCCGGCGCGGCACGACGCCGTCGCGCACGACCCGCATCGGCCCGTGCACGTCGGCGAGGAAGGCCTCCAGGACCCGCACCCGCTGCGCCACGCCGCGCTCGACGACCGCCCACTGCTGCGCCTCGACGACCCGGGGCACCACGTCCAGGGGGAAGGGGCGCTCCTCGCCGGCGTAGTCGAAGGTGACGCCGCGGTCCAGGAAGGTGCTGGCCAGCTGGTCGGCGCGGGCCAGCAGCTCCGTGGCCGGCAGGTCCCGCAGGGTGGCGAACAGCGCCGCCCACTCCGGGCGCGGCGCGCCGTCCGCGCCGAGCATCTCGTCGACCGCGCGGTCCGCGGCCCACCCCACCGGGGCGTCCCGGTAGCCCTCGAAGACGTCGCCCATGCGCGGACCGTAGGGCTCGCAGGTTTCCCGGCTGTTAACGGCCGCCCGGCCCCCGCACCGGCCGCCGCCCGCACCCCTCTAGGTCCGGGCGGCGGCCGGTGCCCTGGTACTCTTGAGGACGCCTTCGCCTCCTCGTGCGGAGGTCACGGCCGATCACCCTCACCCCCGGTACCCCACGCCGGAGTCCAGGTGTCCCGGCCGCCCTCTGACACCGACAGCTCGACCGCAAGGAGACGGACGCCCCGTGGCGAACATCAAGTCCCAGAAGAAGCGCATCCTGACCGCCGAGAAGGCGCGCCTGCGCAACAAGGCCGTGAAGTCCGAGCTGCGCACCGCCGTCCGCGCGTTCCGCGAGGCCGCCGCCTCCGGCGACGCCGAGAAGGCGAAGGCCGCGCTCCAGCACGCCACCCGCAAGCTGGACAAGGCCGTCAGCAAGGGCGTGATCCACAAGAACCAGGCCGCGAACCGCAAGTCGGCCATCGCGAAGAGCGCCGCCAAGGTCAGCAGCGCCGCCTGAGCACCCGCACCGCCTGAGCGCGAGCTCACCACGAAGGGCCGGTCCCCCCGCGGGGGGACCGGCCCTTCGTGGTGAGCTCGCGCTCAGGCGGTGCGGG
>NZ_JAAALM010000061.1 GCF_009906395.1 Kineococcus indalonis | reverse complement strand
CTCCGGGGCCGCTCGGGGGGCGCTCCGGCGGGTGCTCCGGGCGCCGCCGGTGCAGGGTGGGGGTGTGGACGACCCCTTCGACCTGCAGCGCTTCGTCGACGCCCAGGAGGGCACCTACGAGCGCGCCCTCGCCGAGATCGCCGCCGGCCGCAAGACCTCGCACTGGGTGTGGTGGGTCTTCCCGCAGGTGGCCGGGCTGGGCAGCAGCGCGACCTCGCGGCGCTACGCGCTCTCCGGGCTGCCCGAGGCGCAGGCGTACCTGGCGCACCCGGTGCTGGGGCAGCGGCTGCGCGAGTGCGCGCGCGTGCTGCTGGACCTGCCCGGCCAGGACCCGGTGGCGGTGCTCGGGGAGGTGGACGCGGCCAAGCTGCGCTCGTCGATGACGCTGTTCGCCGCGACCGACCCGGAGGAGCCGACGTTCGACGCGGTGCTGGAGAAGTTCTTCGGCGGCGAGCGCGACGGGCTGACCGAGGACCTGCTGGCCTGAGCGCCGGGAGCGGGCGGGGGCTGCGCGACCCCCGGAGGGGGGATGTTCCCCGTCACTGCGCGTAGCTTCCGACTACCCGAGAGTAGGGAATTACGCAGGGTGACCCCGAGTTCCGCCGAACCCCTCCCGCGCCCCGCCGCTGCGTGGTAACACAAGGTCCTCACTTCACCGCAGACACACAGGCAGGCTCAGCGATGAGACGCACTGTTCACGTGGAGCACGACCGGGCCCGCACCGGCGGCGGGCACCCGCCCGCGGCGGAACGGCGACGCCCGCGATGAGGGCCGACCGGGGGGGTCGCGTCCGCAGGCTCGTGGTGGCACCGCACTGCGACGACGAGGTGCTGGGGTGCGGCGGGCTGCTCGCCAAGTACGCCGACCAGTGCGGCGTCGTGGTGCTCGCCGAGCCGGACACGTTGCGCACCAAGGAGTTCGAAGAGGCCCGCGAGGTCCTCGGCTACTCCGCCTCGTGGCTGCTGAACCTGCCGGACGGTTCGGTGGGGGCCGACATGACGGCCCTGGTGGGGATGGTCGACCACCTCATCGACACCTGCCGGCCCGAGGAGGTCTACCTGCCCTTCCCGTCCCTGCACCAGGACCACGTCGCCGCCTACGAGGCGGGGATGCGGGCCTCGCGCATGGCGATGGGGACGCGGCACTGGTTCACGCCGACGGTGCTCGTCTACGACGTCGCCGCCTACGACCTGACGCTGTACCCCTCGGACCTGCGCTGGAACTACTTCGAGTCGTTGACCGAGGACCAGGTGGACCGCAAGGCCGAGGCGTTCACCTGCTACCAGTCGCAGGTGGCCGCCGGACCGCACGCGTGCAACGAGCTGAAGTCCACCGCGCGGTCCCTGGGCAGCCAGCGCCAGACCGCGTTCGCCGAGCAGTACGCCCTGGTGCGGACCATCCGGTGAGCAGCACCGGGAACCGGGCCGGGGAACCGGCCGGCAAACGGACCGGGGACCGGAACAGGCACTGAACCGGGCCGCGGCGCGCGGGGGCGCGCGGCGGCACCGGAGGACCGATCGAGGCGGTGGAGGGTCTCCACCGCCGCCGCGCCGCACGGCACGGCTCGTCGCACCACCACGGGGGGAACGATGATCGTCGCCAGCCACCAGGCGGACCTGCTGCCCTACTCGGGTTTCTGGTACAAGATGGCCAAGGCCGACCTGTTCGACCTGAAGATCTTCGACCAGTTCGTCGACCGCGGTTACCAGCGCCGGGTGAGGATGCGCGGGGCCTGGGCGTCCATGCCGGTGCTCGGCAACCCCAAGTACATCCCGATCAACGAGGTGAGGATCGACCCGGTCGAGTCGCCCAAGGCGCTCGCCAAGCTCATCCACGGCCGGTACGTCGGCTCCAGGAACTGGGACAAGTACGGGCCCATGTTCGAGGACGCCGTGAAGTCCATCCGCACCGACCGGCTGTGGCACTTCAACGTGGAACTCATCCTGCTGGTGCGCGACGTCCTGGGCATCCGCACGCCGCTGTCGATGAGCGTGCCCACGGAGGGGCGCGGCAGCGTCGGGCTGGTGAGCGTCCTGAAGACCTACGGCAGCCCGACCTACCTGTCGGGCAACGGCGCGCGCGCGTACATGGGCGACTGCCGCGAGTTCGACGAGGCGGGGATCCGCGTGATCTGGTCACCGCACGCACCCGTGACGGGGGACTCGATCCTCTCGGTCCTCATGGACCACGAGGACCCCCTGCAGGTCGTCCTCGCCGAGCACGAGGAGGGAACGTCATGAGCCGTGTCGTGGTGGTGGGCCTGGGGTACGTGGGGCTCCCGCTGGCCGTGCGCGCGGCGCAGGCCGGGCACCGGGTGTTCGGCCTGGACCTGGACCGCGCGAGGGTCGAGGCCCTGCGGTCGGGGCGCACGTACGTGGAGGACGTCACGAACGAGGAGCTGCAGGACGTGCTGGCGCGGGGGGTCTTCCGCGCCTCGGCGGAACCCGCGCCGGACCTGCTGCACTTCGACGTGGGCGTCATCGTGGTGCCCACCCCCCTGCGCGCGGGTGAGCCGGACCTGTCGTGCGTGGAGGCCGCCGGGCGCACGCTGGGCAGGTTCCTGCGCCGGGGCGGCACCGTCGTGCTGGAGAGCACGACGTACCCGGGCACGACCGAGGGGATGCTGACGCAGGTCCTGGAGGAGGAGAGCGGCCTGCTCGCCGGCAGGGACTTCCACCTGGGTTTCTCCCCCGAGCGCATCGACCCGGGCAACAGGGTCCACACGCTCGCCAACACCCCCAAGCTGGTCTCGGCCACCACCCCGGAGGGGCTGGCCGCGGTGCGCGGCTTCTACGACACGGTCGTGGAGCACACGGTGCCGGTGAGCAACCCGCGCACCGCGGAGATCACCAAGCTGTTCGAGAACGTGCAGGCCAACACGAACATCGCCCTGGTGAACGAGGTGGCCGAGCTGTGCCGGCTGCTGGACATCGACGTCTGGGAGGTCGTGGACGCCTCCATGACCAAGGGGCACTCGATGGCCCGCTGGACGCCCGGGCCCGGCGTGGGCGGGCACTGCCTGCCCGTCGACCCCATGTACCTGGCGTGGTTGGCCCGAGAGGAGCTGGGTCGGCCGTTCCGGTTCGCCGAGCTGGCGCAGCAGGTGAACGAGGAGCGGCCCGTCCTGGTGGCCCAGCGCGCCGTGGAGCTGCTGGCCGGTGCGGGCGGCAACCGCGTGCTGGTGCTGGGCACCGCCTACAAGCCGAACGTCGGGGACGTGCGCGAGAGCCCGGCGGTCGACGTGGTCCGCGAGCTGCGGGACCGCGCGCTGGAGGTGACGGTGGTGGACCCCCACGTCGAGAGCTGGTCGCTGACGCCGGTGCTGCCCCTGGAGGAGATGGTCCCCTCGCTGCCGGGTTTCGACCTCGTGGTGGTCGTGACCGACCACGACGACTTCGACTTCGAGAAGGTCGCCTCGGAGGCGCGCCTGGTGCTGGACTGCCGCCACGCCGTCCGGGCGTCGAGCAACGTCGTGCGCCTGTGAGGTTGCGCGCCACCGTCCTGCTCGCCGTGGCCGCCGCCGTGCTGGGGCTGCCCGGCGCGGCGCACGCCGCGGCCCCGGCCGGGTCGAGCCCGACGCCCGGTGGGGAGCTGGTGCTGCCCGCGGGCGCCACCGTGGTGTCCCTGACCTTCGACGACGGCTTCAGGAGCCAGGAGGTCGCCGCCCGGGTGCTCGCCGACAAGGGGATGGCGGGGACGTTCTACGTGAACTCCTCCTCCATCGGCTACCCGGCCTACCTCACCGTGGCGCAGCTGCGGGGCATCGACGCCGAGGGCCACGAGATCGGCGGGCACGGCCTGGACCACGAGGCGCTCACGGAGCTGCCCGCCGACGCCGCCAGGAGGCAGGTCTGCGACGACCGCGCGACGCTCGCCACGTTCGGCTTCGACCCCCGCAGCTTCGCCTACCCCTACGGCGCGTACAGCCCCGAGGTGCGGCGCGTGGTGCAGGACTGCGGGTACAGCAGCGCCAGGACCTCCTCCGGGCTCTACGACTCCCCCGAGCTGTGCTCCTCCTGCCCGAGGGCCGAGGACCCCGCGACCGCGGACACCTGGCGCATCCGCACCAGCGGCACCACCACGGAGCCGGCGCTGCTGCGGCAGCGGGTCCTGCAGGCGGAGGGGTCCGGCGGCGGCTGGGTGCCGCTGGTGTTCCACCACGTGTGCACGTGCCCGCAGGAGGGCGAGTCGGCGATCACTCCGGTGGACTTCGCCGCGTTCGTCGAGTGGCTGGCGGCCCGGGGTCCGGGGACGCGCGTCGCGACGGTCGGCGCGGTCGCGGGGGGCGGGCTGCGCCCCGTGGTGGGCACGCCCCTGGAACGGCTCGTCGCCGCGCCGCCCGTCCCGCCGGGGGCGCGCACGGCGGCGTTCACGGTCGCCGGGGTCGCCGTCAGCCAGTCGAACGTGATCGCGGCGGGGCTGGTGGTGGCCACCGGCGCGGTGGTCGCGTACCGCCGCGGGACGAGGAGCAGGCGCTATGCCCAGCACACGCGGTAGGCACGTGCGCGCCGGGAACCGGTTCCGCCCGCTGGCCGGCCCGAGGAGGTCCGCCGAGCGGGTCCCGGGGCACACCACGCGCCCCGCCGCGCGCGGCCCGGCGCCCGGGACCTCCCGCCGCAGCCGGCCGCTGCACGGGCGGCGCCGCGCGCTCGCCCTGGCGGCCCCGGCGATGTTCCTGGTGTACGCGGTGTGGAGCTACGTGGGCTGGGCCTCGCTGGACGTGGCGTTCCTCGTGGGGTTCTTCGCGCTCAACGCCGCCCTGGTGACCTGCTTCCTGCTGGCGGGGTCCTCCTGGCGCAGCTTCTCGCACCTGCCTGCCGCGCACGGCCGGGTGCTGTGCATCGTCCCGGTGTACAACGAGGAGGACCACCTCGTGCACGCGGCCGTGCGGGCCCTGCTGCGCCAGACGATCCTGCCGGACGAGATCCACGTCGTGGACGACGGCTCGGTCACCCCGCTGCGCCCCTTCGACGACCCGCTCGTGCAGTGGCACCGCATCGCGAACTCCGGCAAGCGCCACGCCCAGGCCCACGTCCTGCGCAGGTTCGCGCCCCGCGAGTTCGACTTCGTGCTGACGGTCGACTCGGACTCGGTGCTCGACGACGACGCGCTGGAGCGGATGCTGGAGGCGATGAGCGACGATCGGGTGCAGGCGTGCACGGGCATGATCCTCATGCGGAACTGGGACGTGAACCTCCTCACCCGGCTCACCGACATCAACGTGGTCTGCAGCTGCCTGCTCTTCCGCACGGTCCGCTCGTGGCTGGGGATCGTCTCGCCCACGAGCGGGGCCATCGCCCTGTACCGGGCCGCGGTGATCTACGACAACCTGGACGACTACGTCAGCTCGGGCACGGCGGGCGACGACCGGCGCCTGTCGTTCTACGCGCTGCTGCGCGGGCAGGTGGTGGGCGTCAACGAGGCGGTCGTGGAGACCCAGCTGCCGACCACCTGGGACGGGGCCTTCCTCCAGCGCATGCGGTGGTCGAAGTCGGCGTGGCTGGGCACGGGCTTCGTGTGGACGAACCTGCGCTGGGTGGTGGTGCTCTTCTACACCTTCCCGCTGGTCTTCGCCCTGCTGTGGCCCCTGACGGTCGCCGTGCTGATCACGCTCTCGATCCGCTTCGGCAACCCGGCGCTGGCCTACGGGGTGCTGTACTGGGTGGTGTGCGCGGTGACGCAGACGGCCGTCTACGCCGTCTACCGCCCCAGCCTCACCCTCGCCCAGCGGCTGCAGCAGTGGGCGCTGTCCCCGGTGTACCCCGTCTTCGGCCTGGTGATCCTGCGCCCGGCGGCCTACGCCGCGCTCACCAAGCTGCGCTCGACGAGCTGGCACACCCGCGAGGTGGCGCTGCCGGCCGCGGGGGCCCGCGCCGACGCGCCCGTCCCGTGATCGGCGCGGCGCGGGGCCGGTGAGGGGCCGGACCGGCGCTCAAGGCGGGGGACCACCGCCCCGATACGTCCCCCATGACGACTTCCGGTCACCTTTCCGCACACTCCCCCGCGGTGTCGCGCCGCGGTTTCCTCTCCCTGCTCGGTGCCGGCGCGGCCACCGCCGCCTCGATGGCCTGCACGCCCTCGGCGCACGCCGCGGTCACCCCGAACTTCCGCGACGTCCTCACGAGCGTCCCGGGCCTGAAGCACTACTACCCGCTGGACAGCGCGAACCAGGCGCGCGACGTGGTCGGCGGGGTCCACGGCACCGTGCACGGCAGTGTCGCCTTCGGCACCCACGCGCGCTTCGACGGCAAGAGCTACGTCGAGATCCCCGACCACGACGACTTCTCCGTGGCCACCCGCGGCGCGCTGACCGTCGTCGCCTTCAACACGATCGACGACTGGAGGGGCGCCGGCGCCTCCGAGTACGTGCACTGGATGGGCAAGGGCTCGGCGGGATCGCACGAGTGGGTCTTCCGCCACTACGTCCAGGGCGGCACCGGCGAGGCGAGCAGCCGGCAGTACCGGACCAGCTTCTACCACTTCAACACCTCCGGCGGCCTGGGGGCGGGGTCCTACTTCCAGGACCCGGACGCCGCCGGCACCGAGCGCATGGTGGCCGGCGTGGTGGACACCACGACGATCTCCATGTGGAAGGACGCGCAGCTGCGCGACTCCGACCCGCTGTCGGGGTACAGCATCAAGCCGGGCAACGGCAGCGCCCCGGTGCGCCTGGGCACCCGCGACATGACCACCGGCTTCCTGGTGGGGCGGCTGCGCCGCGTGGCGTTCTTCGACCGCAAGCTGACCCAGGCCGAGCTGAAGCGCATCTACGACGCGCGCAACCTGCCCGAGTCGGGTTCCACCACCACGGCCCCCGTGGCCCCGGTAGGTCCGGCGAGCCCGCCGGCGAGCGGCACCCCGGTGGTCCGCTCCGGCACCGGCTCCTCGTTCCCGCTGAAGGGTTTCGACGTCTCCCGCACGGCCGACTCGCTGGTGGCGTACACGAAGGTGGGTTCCACCACCGGGACCAACCAGTACGGCACCGAGGTCGTCGTGCGCGACGGCCGCGTGGTGAGCGTCTCGCGCAGCCGGCCGGGCATCAAGGTGCCCACCGGCTCGATCGTGCTCAGCGGCCACGGCACGGCCCGCGCGTGGCTGGACGCGAACGCGAAGGTCGGCGCCTCGATCACCGTGCCGCAGCGGTAGTTCCCGCCCGGTCCGGGGGCCGCGCGCGCGCTACGGTGGGGCGTGCGTGGCTCCCGGTCGGCGGTGGTGGCGGCGTCCGTCACGCTCCTGCTGGTGGCCGGGGCGGTCTCGTGCGCTCCCGATCGCGGCGTCCGCCACCTGTACCCCTCCCTGCCGGGCGGCACGCACTGGCGGGCGGCGTGGGAGGAACCGCGCCGCTTCACGGACGTGGACCCGCGCGACCCCTGGTTCGTCACCGAGGGTTCGGGCTCCTACGCGGTGGCCGACGGTGAGCTCGCCGTCAGCGGCGCCGCCCCGCGCATGTACGTCCGCGACCCGGCGCTGCGGCACCAGTGGCGCGACGTGGAGATCACCGCGTACTTCATGCGCCGCGCCGACGCGGGGGTGCCCTACGCCGGCATGACCGCGGTCGCCCGCTCGAACCACGGGGCGACCGGCCGCGTGGAGGACGACCTGTGCGACAGCCGCGGGTACGGGGCCCGCATGCGCTACGACGGGCTCATGGACTTCGAGAAGGAGACCGCCCACCCGGCCAACGAGGCGGCCGCCACCAAGGTCCTGTGGCCCAACGGCATGCCCACGGGCGTGTGGTTCGGCTACAAGTTCGTCGTGTACGACCTGCCGCGCGGCGCGGTGAAGCTGGAGCTGTGGCTGGACACCTCCGACGGCGCGGGCGGGGGCCGCTGGCGCCTGGTCGACGAGCTGGTGGACGACGGCGGCGTCTTCGGCGACGAGGCGTGCGCCGAGGGGGTCGACCCGGCGATGCCGCTGACGGCGTCGCCGGACCGGCCCGGCTCGGAGTCCGGCCTGCCCAACGTGAGCGTGTACTTCCGCAGCGACGGCGTGGACGAGCGGGGCCTGCTCTACAAGCGCGTGAGCGTGCGGGAGGTCCAGGCCCCCCGCGAGGGCTGACGGACCGGGTGGCGGGCTCAGTCGCAGAACACGGTGCCCGCCGCCTCCTGGAGGCCCAGGAGCTCCCCCGGGCCCGGTGCGCTGGACAGGGAGGCCGCCGTGGTGCGCTTCACCTCCGCGAGCAGGGCCGGCGGCAGCAGCCGGCCGTCCAGCAGGGCGTCGAGGAAGCGGTCCAGGTCCGCCGTGGTGGAGACCAGCTCCCCGGCGGAGGAGGCCACCGGGGGGTTCAGGTGGGTGACGTTGACGACCTGCCCGCCGATGCGCGCGTAGCCGTGGGCGTGCGGCGGGGGCAGGTTCACCCGGTCGCCGGGCAGGGAGGTGGGCAGCTCGGCCGGGTCGACGCCGGCGAGCAGCCCGGTGTGGTTCACCAGGCCGCTGGTGTGCTGCAGCAGCGTCCGGACGGTGATCCGGTCCCCGTCCGGCAGCAGGCCCGGCAGGTGGCGCTCGACGGGGTCGTCGAGGCCGAGGCGCCCCTCGGCGGCCAGCTGCAGCACGACCGTGGCCACGAAGGTCTCGGTGGTGCTGCCGGCGCGGAAGCGCCCGTCGGCGGGCACCGGGGTGCGCCGCTCGTGGTGGGCGCTGCCGCTGAGCACGACGGCCTGCTCGACGCCGCCCGGGGGTGCGGCGGCGGCGCCCCGTGGTGGTCCCGTTCCGCGTCATCTCGTCCTCCCGCTGCGGGTCCGCTGAGGGGACGAACCTCCCGCGCGCACCGGGCGCCGGACCAGCACCGGGGTCTGGCGCCCGCTCGCGCCGGTCCTCCGCAGGTCGTGGCCGCGGTGCGACGTCCGGACGACCCCGCGGGGCGGTCGACCGGGCGGTGCGCCGGTGCTCAGCGGGCCGCGCCGAACCTCTCGGTGCGGATGCGCCCGGCGCGGTGCCCGGCGGCCAGCAGCAGGTCCGCGACGGTCTCCACGAAGGCGGTGGGCCCGCACACGTAGCAGGTCGGCCCCTGCTCGGCGGGCAGGACGGCGCGCGCCAGCCGGGCGGCGTCCAGGCGGGCGGGCGGGCGCCGGTCGCCCTCGGGGGCCTGCCGGGTCCACACGGCCTCGAAGGAGAAACCCGGCTGGTCCGCACCGCGCCGCAGCAGTTCGGGCAGGTGCATGGCGGTGGCCGGGGTGCGCGCCGACAGCAGCAGCCGCAGCGGCACCGGTGAGCCGGCGGCGGCGTGGGTGCGCACCACCGACACCAGCGGCACCACGCCGGATCCACCGCCGACCAGCTGCACGGGGCCGGGGTCGCCCGGGCGCCAGACGAACCAGCCGCCCAGCGGGCCGGTGACCTCCAGCACGTCGCCGGGGCGGACCTCGTGGACGAGGAACGGGGAGACCTCCCCCTCGCCGAGCTCCTGCACGCCCACCTCCACGCGGGCGGGGCCGGGCCCGGTGGCGGCCGAGGCCAGGGAGTACGAGCGCACGGCCCGGTAGCCGTCGGGGGCGGTGAGGCGCACGTCGAGGTGCTGCCCGGCGAGGTGGCCGGGCCAGTCGGGGACCTCGAGCACGAGCGTGCGGGCGGTGTCGCTCTCGGGGCGGACCTGCACCACCCGCGCCGGGCGCCAGCCGTTCAGAGCGCGTACCTCTGCTCGCGCCACGGGTCGCCGTGGGCGTGGTAGCCCACCCCCTCCCAGAACCCGAGCTGCTCGGCGGTGGACAGCGTCAGCGAGCGCACCCACTTCGCGGACTTCCACAGGTACAGGTGCGGCACGAGCAGGCGGGCGGGCCCGCCGTGCACGGGCGCGAGGGGCTCGCCGTCGTAGCCGGTGGCGATCCAGGCGCGGCCGCCGAGCAGGTCCGCCACCGGCAGGTTCGTGGTGTAGCCGCCGTAGCAGGTCACCAGCGCGTGCTCGGCGGAGGTGCTCACGGAGGCGAAGAAGGCGTCCAGGGGGTGGCCCGACCAGCGGGTGCCGAACTTCGACCAGCGGGTCACGCAGTGCAGGTCGGTGACGACCTCCGTGCGCGGCAGGCGGTGCAGGCCGTTCCAGTCCCAGTGGTGCGAGCTGCCCGTCTCGGTGGTGATGGTGAAGCGCCACTCGCCGGTGTCCACGCGCGGGGTGGGCCCGGCGGACAGGACGGGGAAGTCGTCGGTGCGGTACTGCCCGGGCGGCAGCTCCTCGGTGCGCTCGCGGCGGCGTCCGGTGAAGCCGCGGGTGGCGGGCGGCACGCGCAGCTCCCCCGCCGGCCCGCCCGCCGGTCCCTCCGCGCTCACGGCAGGATCGCGTCGACGTAGCCGCCGTCGACGCGCACGGCGGCGCCCGTGGTGGCCGAGGCCAGCGGGGAGGCCAGGTAGCAGCACATGTTCGCGATCTCCTCCGGTTCGATGAGCCGCTGCAGCAGGGAGTGGGGGCGGTGCTCGCGCATGAACCGCTGCTGGGCCTGCTCCCAGGGCAGGTCGCCGGGCACGAGCTGGCGCACGAAGTCCTCCACCCCTCCGGTGTGCGTGGGGCCGGCCAGCACGCTGTTCACCGTGACGCCGGTGCCGGCGGCGGCCTTGGCGAAACCCCGGTGCACCGCGAGCAGGGCGGTCTTGGAGACGCCGTAGTGGATCATCTCGGCGGGGGTGACGACGGCGGAGTCGCTGGAGACGTACTGCACGCGGCCCCAGCCCCGCTCGACCATGCCGGGCAGGTAGTGCCGGGTGAGGCGCACGCCGGTGAGGACGTTCGTCTCGAAGTAGCGGCGCCACTCCTCGTCGGTGATGGCCAGCGGGTCGGCGGAGCCGAAGACCCCGAGGTTGTTCACCAGGACGTCGGTGCCGGGCACGGCCTCGACGAGCCGGGCGGTGCCCTCGTCGGTGGTGAGGTCGGCGTCCACCCAGCGGACCTCGCCCTCCACGGTGGCGGCCGCCTCGCGCAGCCGGTCCGGCGAGCGCCCCGTCAGCACGACGGCGGCGCCGGCGGAGGCCAGGCCGCGGGCGACGGCCAGCCCGATGCCCTGGGAGGAACCGGTCACCACGGCGGTCTTCCCGCTCAGGTCGATGCGCACGCCCGTTGTCTACCGGGCCGGGGCGGGCGGGGCCAGTCCCCGGCAGGACCACCCCGGCGGTTCAGGCCTCGTGGAACCCGTCGAGGTCCCACACCGACAGCCGCCCGCACACGCCGAAGCGCTCCCCCGGCACCGCGTCGGCGCCCAGCACGCGGGCCGCGGCCAGGTGGGCGGGGTCGGCGGCGCTCAGGGCGTCGAGGTGGCCGCCGGTGCGCTCGGCCTGGGCCAGGGGGCGCTGCCGCCACAGCTCGCGCCAGCCGGCGGCGCGGGGGGCGACCAGGCGCGCGGCGGCGGCGTGCAGGTCGGCCAGGGCGCCGGGGCCCTCGGCGGCCACGCGCTCGCGCCAGTGCGCGTACCCGGCCAGCGCCAGGTCGCGGCGGCGGCGCGCCTGCTCCGCGGTGCCGGCGCGGGCGGCGTCGGCGTAGGCGCGCGGGTCGGCGAGCACGTCGGCGGGGAAGGTGAGCACGGCGTCGCCGGCCTCGGGCAGCCCGGCGTTCTGCATGACGACGAGCAGGCGCAGGTCGCCGGAGGTGTTCACGAGGCGGTGCACGGTGCCGGGGGTGAACCACAGCAGCGCCCCGGCGGCCAGGGGGTGCTCGGCCCAGCCGGCGGAGGAGAGCGTCTGCACCGCGCCGGTGCCGCCGAGCACGACGTAGCCCTCGGCGGAGGCGGTGTGCAGGTGCGGGGAGCCGCCGCGCAGGCCGTCGGCGGCGAGCCAGTCGTACACGCGCAGGGCGGACAGGCCCACCCCGCCGGGGAAGGCGTCGGCGCCCTGAGCGCCGGGGGCGTTCAGACGCACTCCTCGAACCGCTCGCGCACCAGGCGCAGCACGTCGTCGGGGTCCTCGCCCCACCAGCGCGTGGAGAGGACCTCGACCTCCACGGGGCCGTCGAAACCGGTGGCGGCGACCTGCGCGGACAGCCGCGGCAGGTCCACCAGCCCCTCGCCCGGCACCCCGCGGTCCAGCAGCAGGTCGGAGGTGCCGGGCAGCCAGTCGGCGACGTGGTAGCCGAGCACCGCGCCGGCGGCGCGCTGCAGCTGCTGCTCCAGGGCCGGGTCCCACCAGACGTGGTAGGCGTCGACGACGACGCCGAGGGAGCCGGGGTGGGCGGGGCCCAGCTCCTCGACGAGGTCGAGGGCCTGCCCCAGGGTGGAGACGACCGAGCGGGCCGTGATCATCATCGGGTGCAGGGGTTCGACGCCCAGGCGCACGCCGCCGACACCCTCGTCCTCGTCTGCGGCCCGCTGCTGGACCACGACCTGCCCGGC
>NZ_JAAALM010000619.1 GCF_009906395.1 Kineococcus indalonis | reverse complement strand
CCGCCTCCAGGGCGTCGCAGTAGGCGCCCAGGCGGCGGGCGGCCACCCCCAGGGCCCGCAGCTGCTCGACGGCGCCGGCGGACGCGCCGGGCCCGGCGGTGAGGACCAGCCCGCGCAGCACGTCGTTGGGGTCGGCGACCGGGGGCAGCGCGTCGCCCGGGGCGGGCGCGGGCACGTGGGCGGCCAGGTGGGCCTCCAGCGGGCCGCCGTGCGCGCCGGCCTCCACCGGCACCTCCAGGGCGTCGGCGCCCACGGTGGCGGCCACGAGCAGGTCGCGGCGCGCGCGCACCAGCCGCGCCCAGTGCCCGGCGCGGCGCAGCTCGCCGAGCAGCAGCTCGCGGCGGCGGCGCAGCGCCAGCAGCGGCAGCTCCTGCAGCTCGCGCTGCACCTCGGCGGACCCCCCGGGGCGGCCGGGGTCGCCGGCGCGCTCCAGGACCGCGGCGAGCGCACCGGGCAGGGTCCCGGGCAGGGCGTGGGGCGGGGCGCCGGCGGGCGCGCCGGCGGTGGCGGGGAGCGGCCCGGTGCGGCCGCCGTCTCGTCCGTGCATGGACCTCGTGTCGTCCCCGGCCGCGCCGTCCTTGACGGCGCGGGGCCGCGCGTCACCCGACCGCGCGCCGGCGTCACCCGCTCGCGGGCGCGGGCCCCGTCCGGCCCGGCACGTAACCTGCTGGCCGTGAGCACCACCCCCCGGCCCGCCCTCGACGCCGACGGCGAGACCCCGCTGGCGCGCACCCGCCGCGCCCGCCGCGTGCACCGCCTGCTGGCCGAGCGCTACCCCGACGCGCACTGCGAGCTGGACTTCAGCACCCCCTTCCAGCTGCTGGTGGCCACGGTGCTGTCGGCGCAGTGCACCGACGCGCGGGTGAACACGGTGACCCCGGAGCTGTTCGCGCGCTGGCCCGAGCCGGTGGACCTCGCCGGCGCCGACCGCGCCGAGCTGGAGGCCGTGGTGACGCCCACCGGGTTCTTCCGCGCCAAGGCCGACGCGCTGCTGCGGCTGTCCGCGGCGCTGGTGGCCGAGCACGGCGGGCGGGTGCCCGGCCGCCTGGAGGACCTCGTGCGGCTGCCCGGGGTGGGCCGCAAGACCGCCAACGTCGTGCTGGGCGACGCCTTCGGCGTGCCGGGGCTGACGGTGGACACGCACGTGGGGCGCCTGTCGCGCCGGCTGGGCTTCACCCGCCACGAGGACCCCGTGAAGGTGGAGTCCGACCTCGCCCGGCTCATCGAGCGCAGCGGCTGGACGATGTTCAACCACCGGATGATCTTCCACGGCCGGCGCACCTGCCACAGCCGCAAGCCGGCGTGCGGGGCGTGCGCGGTGGCGCGCCTGTGCCCCTCGTACGGCACGGGCGAGACCGACCCGGTGCGCGCCGCGAAGCTGGTGCGCGGCCCGGTGCCGCCCGCCGCGCCGGTCGCGCCGGTCGCGCCGGTCGCGCCGGTCGCCCCGTGAGCACCGGCGAGGCGCGCACCGGGGACGCGGGAACCGGGGCCCTGCCCGGCTGGCTGCGCCCGCTGGCCGGGCGCCTGCCCACCGTCACCGCCGCCGACCTGCACTGGCGCGAGGACCGCCGCGCCGCCGCCGGAACCGCCCGCCCGGCCGCGGTGCTGGTGCTCTTCGCCGACGGGCCCTCCGGGCCGGAGGTGCTGCTCACCGAGCGCGCCGGCACGCTGCGCCAGCACTCCGGCCAGGTGGCCTTCCCCGGCGGGCGCAGCGAGCCCGCCGACCCCTCCCCCGCCGCGACCGCGCTGCGCGAGGCCGCCGAGGAGACCGGGCTGGACCCCGCCGGCGTGCAGGTCCTCGGGGAGCTGCCGCAGCTGCTGCTGGCGCACTCGCGCCACGCGGTCACGCCCGTGGTGGCGCACTGGCGCGCGCCCGGGCCGGTGGGGGTGCGCGACGCCGCCGAGGTCGCCCGGGTGGAGCGCGTGCCGCTGGCCGAGCTGCTCGCCGAGGGCGCGGTGCGCCGGCTGCGCGGCCCCGGCGGCTACAGCGGCCCGGCGTTCGCGGTGCGCGGGCTGCTCGTGTGGGGCTTCACCGCCGAGGTCCTGGTGCGGGTGCTGGAGCTGGGCGGGCTGCTGCCGCCGGCGGTGGCGGGTCGCGCGGCGGGGAGGG
>NZ_JAAALM010000618.1 GCF_009906395.1 Kineococcus indalonis | reverse complement strand
GTGGGTCGCGGTGCCGGGGGCGCCGAGGGCGGCGGGCAGCCGCGTCCAGTCCCAGGCGACGACGTCCTGGTAGGCCGCCTCGGGGCTGCGGATGGCCCGCTCGACGGTGTACCCGCCGTTGTTCAGCAGCAGCACGGTCGGGGCCAGGCCCCGCTCCAGCAGGCGGCCGAGCTCCTGCGCGGTGAGCTGGGCGGAGCCGTCGCCGATGACCAGGACGGTCTCGCGGCCGGGCGCGGCGAGCATCGCGCCCAGCGTGGCGGGCAGGGTGTAGCCGATGGAGGACCACACCGGCTGCCCGAGCAGGTCGCAGCCGTCGGGCAGCGTCAGCTCCACCGCGCCGTAGAAGGAGGTGCCCGCCTCGGCGACGAGCAGCGTGCCCGGCTCCAGCCAGTCCTGCAGCAGCGGCCACAGGTCGGCGTGGGTGAGCGGGCCCTCGGGGTCGGCGCTGACGTGGGCGACGGGGGCGGGCGCGGCCCGCCGCGGCAGCGGGGCCGGTTCGGGGCTGCGCGCGGCCAGCACCTCGTGCAGCAGCCGCAGCGACTCGTCGAGGTGGACGCCGTGGAAGACGTCGCCGGCGATGCGGGCGTGGTCCAGCTGCAGGTCCACGGCGGCGTCGGGGTCGAAGCCGTGGGTGAAGGAGCCGGTGAGGAAGTCGGTCATGACGGCGCCGGCCAGCACCAGCGGCGAGGCGGTGTCGACCTGGCGGCGGGTGTGCTCGGAGCGGCAGAACTCCCCCGCGTACACGCCGAGGTTCGCCGGGTGCGACTCGTCCAGCAGCGCCTTGGACGCGGACTGGGTGGCCACCCGCACGCCGTTCTGCGCGGCGATCGCGCGCATCCGCTCCTCCAGGTGGCGCCGGTGCAGGCGCGGGCCGGCCAGGACGGTGACCTCGGCGGCGCCGTCGAGGAGACCGGCCAGGGCGACGGCGAACTCCGCGGCCGCCTGCGCGTCGCCGCGCAGCACGCGCAGCGGGCGGGCCAGGGGGGCGGCGGAGACGGCGGCGGTGGCCACGTCGGCGGGCACGCCGAGGTAGACGGGCTTGGAGGTGCTCACGGCCGTCAGCAGCGCCTGGTCGATCGCGGTGGCCGCGCCGTGCGCGCGCAGCACCACCGCCGAGGCGGTGACCTCCGCGGCGATGCGCGCGAAGTGCCCGAAGTCGCCGTCGGCCAGGGAGTGGTGCAGCAGCGCACCGTCGGCCATCGCGCGGGTGGCGGGCATCCCGACGACGTGCACGACGGGGACGTCCTCGGCGTAGCTGCCGGCCAGGGCGTTGACGGCGGACAGCTCCCCGACGCCGAAGGTGGTGACGAACGCGGCCGGGCCGCGGCGCAGCCGGGCGTAGCCGTCGGCGCAGTACCCGGCGTTGAGCTCGTTGGCCGAGCCCACCCAGGTCAGCTCGCCGGTGGCGAGCACCTCGTCGAGCAGCGCGAGGTTGAAGTCGCCGGGCAGGCCGAACAGGTGGCGCACGCCGAGCTGGGCGAGGCGGTGCGCCAGGTACGCCCCGACCGTCACCGTGCCGGGGGCGGCCGGGCCGCTGGTCGTCGTCATGCCCCGATGACAGACCGGCCGGTCGGATCGCGCAACAGCCGGCTCCCGGACCGGTCGATCCGACCGGTCCGGCGCGCGGTCACCGGCCTAGAGTGGTCGCCGTGACCACCCTGGACGCCACCGACCGCCGCGTGCTCGCGGCCCTGGACGACGACCCGCGCGCCACGGTCGCCCAGCTCGCCCTGGACCTGGGCCTGGCGCGCGGGACGGTGCACGCGCGCCTGGAGCGGCTGGCGGCCGGGGCGGCGCTGCGCGCGCACTCCACCCGCGTCACGCCCGAGGCGCTGGGCCTGCCGATGCGGGCGCTGGTGACGGCGGACGTGGAGCAGAGCGAGTTCGAGGGGATGGTGAGCGACATGGCGCGCATCCCCGAGGTGGTCGAGTGCCTGGGGATCTCCGGCGACTCCGACCTGATGATCCAGATCGCGGCGCGCGACGCCGACCACGTCTACGACATCACGCAGCGGATCATGCGCTGCCGGGGCATCCGGCGGACCTCGACGTCCATCGTGCTGCGCGAGCTGCTCGCCTACCGGGTGGAGCACCTGCTGCGCGGCTGAGCCC
>NZ_JAAALM010000617.1 GCF_009906395.1 Kineococcus indalonis | reverse complement strand
GCCCCGCCCGCCGCCCCGCTCGTCGCGCTGCCCGCAGCGCTGCCGGCCGCGGTGCTCACGCCTCGCTCCCCGCGCGGACCCGCAGGCCCTTGTCGCGCATGATCGCGATCGTCTGCTCCTGCACGTCGGCCAGCCCGTCCACCACGGGCCGCCCGCCGGTGAGGCGCTCGCGGAAGACCGTGGAGAGCGCGTCGTTGAGCTCGATGAAGACCGGGGACCAGGTCCAGTCCGGGTTCTGCGCGTCGGCGGCGGGCACGAAGACCTCCTGGTTGTAGTTCTGGCCGCCGAAGAACTCCGACGGCTGCTCGCGCGAGGCCCCGACGTAGTCCGGCGAGGGCGACCAGCCGATGCCGCAGTTGACGATCTGGGCGTCGATGGCCGCCGGGTCGGTGGTCATCCAGTGCAGGAAGTCCGCCGCCTCGGCCGGGTGCTGGGAGGTGGCCAGCACGGCGCCGGTGGAACCGCCGAGCGTGGCGGAGGGGAAGCCCGTGCCCGGCCACAGCGGCATGGGCGCCACCCCCCACAGCCCCTCGGTGCCCCCGACGCTCTGCACGAGCGCGTCGCCCCAGGAGCCGGTGGTTACCGCGGCGATGGAGCCGCCCGCGGCCGCGGCGGTCCAGCCGGAGGAGAACGGGGCCAGCGCCGTGTTGTAGAGGTCCTCGTCGAAGGCGGCGTCCATGAACTCCCCCACCGTGCGGGTGGGGGCGCCGGCGATGTCGACGACCCAGTCCTCGCCCTCGGGGGTGAACCAGGCGGCGCCGGCCTGCATGCACAGGCTGGTGAAGATGTTCGGGTCGTTGATCGGGAAGCCCTCCAGCCGGTTCGCCGGGTCGGCCTCCTTGACGGCGCGGGCCAGGTCCGCCCACTCCGGCCAGGTGGCCGGCGGCACGGCGCCGAGCGCGTCGAGCACGTCGCGGCGGTGGAACCAGCCCACCGGGCCGGTGTCCTGCGGCACGCCGAAGATGCCGTCGCCGACGGAGACGCGGGAGATGTCGGCCTCGCGGTAGTCGCCCAGGTGGTCCCGGAAGCCGTACCGGGACAGGTCCACCAGCCCGTTCTGCAGCAGGAAGCTGGGCAGCAGCTGGAACTCGACCTGGGCGATGTCGGAGCCGCCGCCGGCGGCCAGGGCGGCGAACATGCGGGTGTAGCCGCCGTTGGTGCCCGCGCCGCTCCACACCGCCTGGACCTGCACGTCGGGGTGGTCGGCGTTCCACAGGTCACAGACCGACTGCAGGTCCTTCAGCCAGGACCAGTAGGTGAGGGTGATGGGGCCGTCGGCCCGTGGCTTGAGCGGTTGCTGGTTCACCGAGTCGGCGGCGGCGCCCACGGCGCACCCGCCCAGCGCCATGGCGCCGACGCCCAGCGCGGCACCCAGCGCGCCGCGTCGCGTGGTCTGCACGGAAGCTCCTCGTCGTCGAGTCCTTTCGGTGCCTGCACGAAACCACGCCCCCGGGCGCGGGGCAACGACCGCGGCCCGCCGCGCACCGAACCGTGATCTCGATCACGGCCCGGTGTTCCGGAAACCCCGCCGCCGGTTCCCGGAACCCGCGGTCGGCCGCCGCCTCGGAACACCCTCACGGGTGCAGGCGCGAGCCCTTGACGACCTTGTCCACGGCGGTGCGCGGACCGTGCAGGGCCAGGCCGACGAGGTCCAGGTCGGCGCCGGGCACGGCGGCGACGACGGCGCGGTTGGCGGCGTCGTGGCCGGTGCCGAACATGGCGGCGGTGAACACGGCCACCGCCAGGCCGCGCCGGCCGGCGCGCTCGCGGGCCGCGCGCAGCACGTCGGCGGAGCCCTCCAGCACGAGCACCGGCTGCCCCAGCAGCGGCAGGTAGGCGGTGCCGTCGGCGTCGGCGTACGGCAGGCCGAGCAGCTCGGGGTGGGCCGCGCTCACCCCGCCGGCCAGGAACGCGGTGACGTTCAGCCGCTGCCAGGGCAGCAGGTCCTCGCGCAGCAGGACGGCGGTCTTGGTGGCGGTGCGGGCCGGGTCGGTGGCGGGCACGTCGGTGGTGACGTCGGTGGTGGTGGCGTCGGTGGTGGCGTCGGTGGTCACGCCCCGCAGCGTCCGGCGGGCCGGGCCCGGCCGTCTTGTACGTTCTTGACGTGCGTGAG
>NZ_JAAALM010000616.1 GCF_009906395.1 Kineococcus indalonis | reverse complement strand
GGCCCGCCGCCTGGCCAAGGAGTTCCTCGGCTACGTCTTCGACCCCGCCAGCGCCTCGGCCGCCAAGGTCGACGCGATCTGCGGCTACGAGACCGACGCCGACAAGGACGCCAGCGCCCTGAGCTGACGCCCGGCCGGTACGGTCGCCTCGACCGAGCCAGCACCCTCACCCCGCGGAGACCGAAGCACCATGACCAGCCGTCCACGCCCGCTCGTCGGCGTCAGCCTCAAGATGTACTTCTCGCTGGCCCGCACGCGCAGCTACCTCGCCGACGTCGCGGCCCTGGGCCCGGACGTCGCGGCGAGCGGCGTGGACGCGTTCGTCATCCCCGACTTCCTCAACATCACCACGGCCGTGGACCTGCTGCGCGGCACACCCGTGGCCGTGGGCGCGCAGGACGCCTCGTGGGAGGACTTCGGGGCGCTGACGGGCGAGGTCTCCCCCGCCGCGCTGCGCGAGGCGGGGGTGCGCTTCGTGGAGATCGGCCACGCGGAGCGCCGGCGCATGTTCGCCGAGGACGACATCGTCACCGCCCGCAAGGCGGCCGCGGCCGCCCGCAACGGCCTCGTGCCGCTGGTCTGCATCGGCGAGAACGTGCGCATCGACGTCGAGGACGCCGCCCGCACCACGATCTCGCAGGTGCTCGCGGCGCTCGAGGACGTCCCCGCCGACGCCGAGGTCGCCATCGGCTACGAGCCGAACTGGGCGATCGGGCAGACCGAGCCGGCTCCGCCGGAGCACGTCGTCGGCGTCACCACCCGCCTGCGCGAGGCCCTCGCCCACCGCAGCGGGCTGACCCGGATCCTGTACGGCGGCAGCGCCGGCCCGGGCCTGTTCACCCAGGTCGCCGACGGCGTCGACGGCCTGTTCCTGGGGCGCTTCGCCCACGACGTCGCCAACTTCCGCGCGGTGGTCCACGAGATCGCCGAGCTGCGCGGCACCGCCGACCACCTCCCCGGCCCGCAGGCCGGCGACCGCGCCTGACCCCGCCCCGGGCGGGGGACGGCGCGGCCCCTGCGGCCACCCGCCACCGACCACCGGAGAACCCCGTGCCCACCGCACCCCGCACCGAGAAGATCACCCGCGTCGCCCAGATCGGCACCGGCTACATGGGCGGCGGCATCGCCCAGTCGCTGGCGCTGGCCGGCAACGACGTCTGGCTGGCCGACGCCGACAAGGAGTCGACGCAGCGCAACTACGAGCGCCTGCTGAAGGAGTCCGAGCTCTTCGAGGCGCAGGGCCTGTTCGCCCCCGGCAGCACCGAGGTGCTGAAGGAGAAGTTCCACCCGGCCGACTCCATCGAGGAGGCCGTGGCCGACGTGCACTTCGTCGAGGAGGCCGTCTTCGAGGACCCGGCCGTCAAGAAGGACGTGCTCTCGCGCGTCGAGAAGGCCGTCACCCCCGGCACGATCATCGGCACCAACACCTCCACCATCCCGGTGAAGGTGCTCGCCGAGGCCTTCGAGGACGCCTCGCTGTTCCTCACCGTGCACTTCTCCAACCCCGCGCCGTTCATCCCGGGCGTGGAGCTGGTCACGGGCGAGGCGACCGACCCGGCCGTGCTGCCGCTCATCGACGACCTGCTCACCCGCGCCGGCCGCAAGGGCGCGCAGGTCAAGGACGTGCCCGGCTTCGTCCTCAACCGCCTGCAGTACGTGCTGCTGAAGGAGGCCATGACGGTCGTGGAGGAGGGCGTGGCGACCCCCGCCGACGTCGACACCATCGTCTCCACCACCTTCGGCTTCCGCCTGCCGTTCTTCGGGCCCTTCGCCATCGCCGACATGGCCGGCCTGGACGTGTACGCCAAGGGCTTCAAGGTCCTGGAGGACCACTTCGGCGAGCGCATGTCGGCGCCGCAGAACCTGCTGGACCTGGTCGCGCAGGGCAAGTACGGCACCAAGACCGGCTCCGGGTTCCTGGAGCTGGAGCCGGAGAAGCTGGCCGCCCTCATCGACTACCGCAACAAGGCCTACAAGAAGATGGCCGAGCTGCTCGAGGACCTCGGGCCCTCCCCGCTGGCCGACTGAGGACCCCCTCACCCCTCCGACCGCCCCGGGCGCACCGCGCCCGGGGCGGTCGGCGCGCCGCCGGTGAGCGCCCGCACCCGCGCCCC
>NZ_JAAALM010000615.1 GCF_009906395.1 Kineococcus indalonis | reverse complement strand
GCACCGGCGCGCTCGCCAGCGGGCGCAGCGCGACCGGGTCCACCCCCAGCAGCTCCAGCGCCGCGCACGCCACCGGCACCCGCGCCGGCTTGACCTCCGCCCCCGCGTCCCCCTAGACACGCGGGGAGACCAGGCGCCGGGCCGGCGGGGTCCCGCGGCCCGCCCCGGGGCCCGGGCCGGGCCCGCGACGGCGGACAGGAGGCCCGTGCGCATCGAACGCGCCGTCGTGGTGGTGCCCGTGCTGGCCGCCGACGTGCCGCTGCTGGACGCCTGCACGGAGCAGCTGGTGGCCGCCGCCGACGAGGCCTCGGCGGCCGGGGTGCCCACCGACCTGGTGCCGGTGCTGGCCCCGGGCACGGGCGCGGGGCGGGTGCTGACCTCGTGGGAGCCGCTGGTGGTGCTGGTGACCGCCCCGCAGGTGGCGGTGGGCAGCCGGTGGGTCACCGAGCACGTGCACCACCACGCCGGCGGGGCGCAGGCGAGCACCGGGCCGGTGCGCGGGGCGAGCGGGCGGCACCCGCTGCGGCTGAACCTGGCGGTGCGGGCGGACCTGCTGCGCCGCTGCGGGCCGGCGGCGCTGCGCGGGGCCGGGGACCGCCCGCTGGTGCACGCCCTGACGCCCTCGGTGGGACTGCTGACCGCGGGTCAGCCGGCGTCCTCCTGATCCTCGGCGCCGTCGTCGGCGCCGCTGCCGCCGCGGCCCCGGCGCGGGTCGCGGGCCAGGACGCCCAGCAGCTCCTGGCGGCAGCGCTCCAGGGCGTCGCCGGCGGCGCGCACGTCGTCGGCGCGGCCGGTGACGGCCACCTGCTGCAGCAGGACGACGATCTGCCGCAGCTGGCCGAGGGTCTCCTTGAACTCCTCGCGCGAGGGCGGGCCGTCGACGCTCTCCCAGGGCGCGGGCGCGTCGGCGAGGTGCTCCTGCACGTGCCGGCGGCCGTCCTCGGTGAGGGAGAACCGCTTGGCGTCGGCGGGGTCGGGGGCGATGAGGCCCTCGTCCTGCAGCTGCTGCAGGGTGGGGTAGACCGAGCCGGGGCTGGGCTTCCAGGCGCCGCCGCTGCGGCGCTCGACCTCGCCGATGATGCGGTAGCCGTTGCTGGGGCCCTCGGCGAGCAGGACGAGCACGGCGGCGCGCACGTCGCCGCGGGGGCGCCGCCCGCGCCCGCCGCGCCCGTGGCCGCCGAAGGGCCAGCCGGCGCCGAAGCCGCCGAACCCGCCGAAGCCGGGGCCGAAGCCGTACCCCTCGGGGCCCTCGAAGCCGCGGGGCCCGCCGCGGCCGAAGGGTCCCGGGCCGGGGCCGCCGGGGTGGTGGCCGCGGTGGCCGCCGCGGCGCGGGCCGGGGCCGTCGGGAGCGTCGAAGAACTTGTCGAACCTCATGTCGCACCTCCGTGGTGGAGCGCGGCACGGCGCCGCACTCGATACGTCAACGATACATCGCTGACGTATCGAGTGCTACCCCCTCGGGAGGCGGGTGCTCGCGCAGCACGCCCAGCCCGACGGCCGCCGCCGGCAGCACCTGCAGCGCCGGCACCCGCTGCAGCAGCCGCAGCAGCGCCGGCGCGCGCACCGGCCCCTCGCGCGCCAGGGACGCCTCCAGCACCCGCCGGTGCGCCGCGCGCTGCGCCACCTGCGTCAGCGCCACCGGCAGCCACCGCCGCCGCCGCACCCGCGCCAGCTCGCGCGGGGAGGGCCGGCCCCGGCGCAGCGGCCCCGCCAGCAGCCGCGCCGCCGCGACCGCGTCCTGCACCGCCAGGTTCACCCCCACCCCGCCCACCGGGGACATCGCGTGGGCGGCGTCGCCCACCACCAGCAGCCCGTCCAGGTGCCAGCGCCGCAGCCGGTCGACGCGCACCCGCAGCTCGTGCAGGTCCTCGGTCGAGCGCAGGTGGCCCACCACGCCCGCCAGGTCCGGCAGCAGCCGCGCCACCTCGGCGCGGAACGCCGCCGGGCCCGCCTCGCGCACCTGCCGCGCCCCGCCGGCGGGCACCACGTACGCGCACTGCAGGTGGGTGCCGCGGTCCAGCACGACGGCGAAGCGGCCCGCCGACAGCCGCACCCCCGTGGGCGGCACCGCCCCCGGCGGCCGCGGCAGCCGGAACCACAGCACGTCCACGCCCACCCCGAACA
>NZ_JAAALM010000614.1 GCF_009906395.1 Kineococcus indalonis | reverse complement strand
GTTCTGGCGCGCCGCCAGCCCCGCGGCGCGCCAGAACGCGGTCAGCCCCGCGGGCACCTGCGCGGGCGAGGCGGCGCCGGCCAGGTGCGCGGCCGCGTCGTCCGCGGCGGCCACCGCGGCGTCCCCGCCGTCCGCCGGCAGCTCCAGCAGCAGCACCGCCGCCGGGGCGTCGCGCAGCAGCAGGCGCTGCGGTCGGCTGCCGGGCATCGCTGGAGCTCCTCGGGTGGCTGGTGCGTCGCAGGTGCGCGACGGCGACCCCGACCTCGCTGGATAGCATGCAGGGGGCCTCGACCCGCCGCGCGCCGAGGGTGTCCGCGCTCCCCCGGGGAGGGACACGTCGCGCCGCGGGGGCGTCGTGTCCTACTGTGCGGCGACGAGCCGCGCAGACACCGGCTGCCTGCAGCCAACGGGCACGGCCACCAGCGCGGTACTGCGGAGGGACGATGACGAACGACGCGACACCCCCTGGGGAGACGTCCCGCATGCCCGAGGTCCGCTCGGTCGACCCGGGGTCCGTGCACGTGCTCTACGAGCCCCGCGCCACCCGGGTCGTGCTCACCGGGGAGATCGACGCCGAGCTCGGGCCGGACCTGCTCGAGGCCGCCGAGGACGCCCTGTCCTCCGGCCGCCCGCTGCAGGTGGACGCCCACCACGTGACCTTCATGGACTCCACCGGCCTGGCCTTCCTGGCCCGCCTGGCCTCGCGCTCGCGCGGTCGCCGGGTGACGCTGATCCGCCCGCCGGCGGTGGTGAAGTTCCTGATCGAGACGACGAACATCGTGCAGCTGCTCGACGTGGTCGACGAGGAGCCGCGCCCGGGTCCCGACACCTCCCCCGGCGCCTACGACGACGGGCCCGAACCGGCCTGACGCCGCTCCCCGGCCGGGTCCTGCCAGGTCCTGCGGTCGGGTCCGCGCCCGGGCGGGCACCCCGACCACGACGCGCGCCGGCCCGGGCCCCCGCGGGGGCCCGGGCCGGCGCGGGCCTCACTTCAGGCGCTGACCGGCGCTGCGCAGGGACTGCGCGGCCTCGACGACGCGGGCCGCCATGCCGGCCTCGGCGAGCTTGCCCCAGGTGCGCGGGTCGTACATCTTCTTGTTGCCGACCTCGCCGTCGACCTTGAGCACGCCGTCGAAGTTGCGGAAGACGTGCTCGGCGACGGGGCGGGTGAAGGCGTACTGGGTGTCGGTGTCGACGTTCATCTTGACGACGCCGTGGTCGACGGCGGCGGAGATCTCCTCGGGCAGGGAGCCGGAGCCGCCGTGGAAGACGAGGTCGAAGGGGCGCTCCTTGCCGACCTCCTTGCCGACCTCGTCCTGGATCTGCTGGAGGATCTCCGGGCGCAGCTTGACGTTGCCGGGCTTGTAGACGCCGTGGACGTTGCCGAAGGTGAGGGCGGTGAGGTAGCGGCCCTTCTCGCCGGTGCCGAGGGCGCGCACGGTGGCCAGGGCGTCGTCGACGGTGGTGTAGAGCTTGTCGTTGATCTCGTTGGCGACGCCGTCCTCCTCGCCGCCGACGACGCCGATCTCGACCTCCAGGACGATCTTCGCGGCGGCGGCCTTGCCGAGCAGCTCCTCGGCGATGCGCAGGTTCTCGTCGAGGGGGACCGCGGAGCCGTCCCACATGTGGGACTGGAACAGCGGGTCGCGACCGCCGTCGACGCGCTCCTGGGAGATGGCGAGCAGGGGGCGGACGTAGCTGTCGAGCTTGTCCTCGGGGCAGTGGTCGGTGTGCAGGGCGATGTTGACGCCGTAGCCCTTGGCGACGTGGTGGGCGTACTCGGCGAGGGCCTGCGCGCCGAGGACCATGTCCTTGACGGTGCTGCCGGAGAGGAACTCCGCGCCGCCGGTGGACACCTGGACGATGCCGTCGCTCTCGGCCTCGGCGAAGCCGCGGATGGCGGCGTTGAGCGTCAGCGAGGAGGAGACGTTGATGGCGGGGTAGGCGAAGGACCCTGCCTTCGCGCGGTCCAGCATCTCGGCGTAGACGTCCGGGGTGGCGATGGGCATGTCGACTCCTCGTCGTGGCGGCTCTGGCGTGCTGATCCTTCCACGAGGGGTGGGCGCGGGGCAGGAGGGTCCGCGGAGGTGCTCGTCACGGGGCGCTGCGGGCCGGGCGCGCTGCGCGGCGG
>NZ_JAAALM010000613.1 GCF_009906395.1 Kineococcus indalonis | reverse complement strand
GGGTAGGGCGCCAGGGCGCTGGAGACGCTGGAGACGCCGTAGCCGGCGCCGAGCAGGGCGGCGGTGGCGCCGAGCAGGGCGGGCAGCTGCTCGGGGGCGCCGGCGACGAGGGCGCCGGCGACGCACAGCACGAGCAGGACGGGCACCTGCCACAGCGCGGAGGCGATGACGCGCCCGGCGCGGTCGTCGCGCCCGCGAACGCCGCTGGTGACGTGCAGGGCGAAGGCGGAGTGGTCGTAGGCGACGTCGTCGTGCAGGGACCAGCCGGTGACGAAGGCGGTGAGGGGCCCGGCGGCGAGCATCCAGCGGCCCGGGCCGGTGGCGGGGCCCACGGTCAGGGGCAGCACGATCAGCAGCAGCGGCACGACCGCGACGGTGGCGGCGCCCATCACGTAGCGGGGGTCGCGGCGCCAGTAGGCCAGGCAGCGGCGGGCGACGGCGCCGGCGGGGGTGTCGGGCAGCTTCTCCAGCAGCCCGCCGCGGCGCTCGCGCACGGCCGGGCCGGAGGCGCCGGCGCCGCCGACGGGCCCGGTGCCGGCGGGGCCGAGGGCGGCGCCCCAGGCGAGCAGCAGGCCGGCGAGCACGGCGAGGGCGAGCAGCAGGCGCAGCAGGGCGGTGCCCCAGCGGCCGGCGGCGGCGTCGGCGCCGGCGGCCCACGCGAAGCCCGGCGGGGTCCAGCCGGCCACGCCGGCGGCGGCGCGGGCCAGCTCGGCCCAGTCGCGCCCGCCGTCGGCGAGGCGGCTGGTGAGGACGTTGATGCCGGGCCCGACGCCGACGAGCAGGACGCCGGCGACGACGACGAGGACGTCGCGGGCGCGGCGGCCGCGCAGCAGGGCGGAGGCGGCGGTGGTGGTGGTGCGGGAGGCGGCCACGGCGGTGAGGGCGCCGAGCAGGCCGGTGAGGGCGGCGAAGGCGGTCGCGGCGGTGGTGCGGGAGAACGTGGCGGCGGTGGCCAGGGACAGCAGGACGGTGACCAGGCCGGGCAGGCCGACGAGGCCGGCGAGCAGCAGGCCGGGCACGAGCTGGCGGCGCGGCACGGCGAGGGTGGCGAAGCGGGAGGGGTCGAGGGTCTCGTCGACGCCGAAGGCGACGAGCGGCACCAGCGCCCACGCCAGCACGGCGAGGGTGCCGGCGCCGACGACGACGGGCCCGGCGACGTCGAGGCCGGCGAAGCGCAGCCCGAGCAGGCCGGCGCCCAGGGTGGCGACGAGGAAGAGCGCGTAGAGGGCGCCGAGGACGAAGGAGACCAGCTGCCAGGTGCTGGAGCGCATCCCGTTGCGCAGCAGGGTCAGCTTCAGGCGCAGGAGGGTGGCGACCATCAGCGCAGCCAGTCCAGGGAGCCGGTGAGGTCGCGCCCGCCGCCGACGAGGTCGACGAAGCGCTCCTCCAGGGTGCCGCCGCCGCGGACGGCGTCGAGGGGGCCGGCGGCCAGGACGCGGCCGGCGGAGATGACGGCGACGTGGTCGCACATCCGCTCCACCAGGTCCATGACGTGGCTGGAGAGGACGACGGTGCCGCCGCCGGCGGCGTAGGAGGTGAGCAGGGAGCGGATGGTGGCGCCGCTGACGGGGTCGACGGCCTCGAAGGGCTCGTCGAGGACGAGCAGGCGGGGGGCGTGCACGAGGGCGCAGGCGAGCGCGACCTTCTTCGTCATGCCCGCGGAGTAGTCCACGACGAGCTTGCCGGCGGCGTCGGCGAGGCCGAGGGCGTCGAGAAGCTCGGGCACGCGCTGCTCGACGACCTCGCGCGGCACGCCGCGCAGCAGCCCGGCGTAGCGGACGAGCTCGGTGCCGGTGAGGCGGTCGAACAGGCGCACCCCGTCGGGCAGGACGCCCAGCAGGCGCTTGCCGGCGACGGGGTCGGCCCACAGGTCGGCGCCGAGGACGAACGCGCGGCCGGCGTCGGGGCGCAGCAGGCCGGTGGCCATGGACAGGGTGGTGGTCTTCCCGGCGCCGTTGGGGCCGACGACGCCGAAGAAGGAGCCGGCGGGCACGTCCAGGTCCAGGGAGTCGACGGCGACCTTGCCGCCGAAGCGCTTGGTGAGCCCGCGCAGGGCGAGGGCCGGCGCGGCGGGCGCGCCGGTCGCGGCGGTGGTCGCGGCGGTGGTCGCGGGCGGCTGGGGCTGGTGCTGCACGGGGTCCCCCCGGGGG
>NZ_JAAALM010000612.1 GCF_009906395.1 Kineococcus indalonis | reverse complement strand
CGGTGGGCCGGGGCGTCGTCTCGGGGAGCACGCCCGGACGCTAGGCGCGCCCGGGCGGCGGGCGGCCCGGCGCGGCGCGGCCGGTGTGGACGGCGGCGCCGGTGCGGCGGCGGTGGACGCCGCGGCGCCCCGGTGGGGACGCCGCGGCGCGCGCCTCAGGCGGCCGAGGAGGACCCGTTGGAGGAGGACCCGCTCGAGGAGGAGCCCGAGGACGCGGTCGAGGAGGACGCGCCCGAGCTGGACGAGCCGGAGGACGAGCTCGCCGAGGAGGTGCTCGAGGAGGAGTCCGAGGACGCGGTCTTCTTCTCGGCGGAGCCGGAGCCGCTGCGCGAGTCGGTGCGGTAGAAGCCGGAGCCCTTGAAGACGATCCCGACGTTGTTGAACAGCTTGCGCAGGGTGCCGGAGCACTCCGGGCAGGTGCTCAGGGCGTCGTCGCTGAAGGACTGGCGGACCTCGAAGGTGTGGTCGCACTGCTGGCACGCGTAGGCGTAGGTGGGCACGTCGTCTCCAGGGAGCTCCGGACCCCGACTGGCACTCGGGGCGTTCGAGTGCCAATCGTACTCGCCGCGGCCGCCCGGCGCGGCGTTCAGCGCGCGGTGCGCGCCCGGCGGCGCACCACCGCCCCCAGCGGACGGGCGTGCACGCGCAGCCAGCCGTCGTCGCCGCCGCGGCGCAGCGCGGCGGCCCGCGGCGCCTCGGCGGCGTCGGCGTCGACCGTCAGCAGCGTCCAGCCCCCGGCCGCGCCATCCGCGGCGGCCGCGCGGGCCACCGCCACCTCCAGCACCCCCTCGCGGCGGGTGACCACCGGCACCGGCCCGTCGGCGCGGCCCACCAGGGCCGCGCGCCCGCCGGTCGCCTCCCGCCACCGCGCCGCCCACGAGCGCAGCAGCTCCACCTCGTCCGGGTCGGCCAGGTCCCCGGCGCCCGCGCCGGGCCCGCGGGAGGCGACCACGACCACGCCGGTCACCGACGAGGTGGCCGCGGCGGCGTCCAGCTCGGCGCGCAGCCACGGCAGCTGCGCGAAGCCGGCGGTGCGCAGGGAGCCGCCGGTGGCGTCCAGCAGCAGGTAGCGGGTGCCGGCCAGCTCCAGCCGCCGCGGCGCCGCGGCCGCGCCCGTGCCGGCCTCCCCGTCGCCCGGCAGCCACGACCAGCCCGCGCCCGACCCGCCCAGCTCGGCGGCCAGGACCTCGCGCGCGGCGTCGGCGTCGGCGGCGGTGCCGGCCCGGCCCGGGGAGCCCACGACGTCCCCGGCCAGCAGCACGTGCTGGGCGCCGGCGGCCAGCGCCTCGCGCAGCGCGCGGCGCAGCACCTCCCGCCCGCGCGGCTGCCCGGCGCGCACGTGGGCGGCGGCGACCACGGCCACGCGCCCGGTGCGCGCCCCGCCGGCGGTGCCCGGGCCCAGGGCGGGGTCGCGCGGCTCGTCCACCGCCAGGGGCCCGGCGGGCAGCGCCGGCGGCACGAGCGCCTCCAGCGCCGCCAGGTCCAGCGCGCCGGCCACCCGGCGGGCGGGGTCGGTCTGCGCCACGTAGACGCGCTCGAGGGCGAGCTCGCGCGCGCCGGGCGGCACCGGGGCCGTCAGCCGCCGCCAGCCGGTGAAGCCCACCCGCTCGGCGAACGTCAGCGGCCGGGCGGCGCCGTCGACGCGCAGCACCGCGCGCAGCCAGCCGCCGGCGCCGTCGCCGCGCACGCTCAGCGCCACCTCGCGGGTGCCGGCGGGCAGCGCGACGCGCGCCTTCTCGGTGGCGTAGTTGACGCTGGCCTCCACGCCGGGCATGCGGTTGAGCTTCTTCTCCACCCGGGCCGCGCACGAGGCGCACGTCATGCCGCCGATCTCCAGCTCGACGGTGCGCAGCGCCGCGGGGGCGTCCCCGCCGGTGCTGCCGGGGCCGGCGGGGCTCACGGGCGCCTCCCGGCCACCTCGTAGCCGGCCTCGTCGACGGCGGCGGTCACGGCCGCGTCGTCCAGCGGGGCGCTGGTGGTGACGGTGACGGTGGAGGTGCCGCCGGGCACGAGGTCGACGTCGACGGAGCTGACGCCCTCCAGGGCGCCGACCTCGGTGCGCACCGCGTTCACGCAGTGCTGGCACGTCATGCCGGTGACCTCGTAGGACTGCTGGCTCACGGTTCCTCCTGGGGGTTCGCGGTGTCGCGGGCCGGGC
>NZ_JAAALM010000611.1 GCF_009906395.1 Kineococcus indalonis | reverse complement strand
CCCGCCGCTCAGCGCGGCGGGGGCGCCGCGTCCCCGGGCCCGTCCCCGCTCACGTCCGCGACCACGTCGTCACCGGCCAGCAGCGCCGCCAGCCGCTCCGCCTGCGCCGTCCAGCCCCAGCGGCGGCTGACCCACTCCCGACCCGCGCGCCCGAGCGCCGCCGCACGCCGGGAGTCGGTGAGCAGGCCCGCGACGCGGTCGGCCACGGCGGCCACGTCGCGGCCGTCGACGACGTGGCCGTTGACGCCGTCGAGGACCGCGTCGGGGGCGCCGCCGGAGTCGCCGGCCACCACGGGCAGCCCGCAGGCGGCGGCCTCCAGGTAGCAGATGCCCAGCGCCTCCGGCTCCAGGCCGCCCAGGCGGGTGCGGGTGGGCATGCAGAACACGTCCCCGGCGTCGTAGTGCGCCGGCGTCTCGGCCCAGGGCACCGCGCCGGTGAGGACGACGTGCCCGCGCAGGCCCAGGCGGTCCACGAGGCGCTCCACCGCGGGGCGGTGCGGGCCGTCGCCGACGATCAGCAGCGCCGCCCCGGGCACCCGCCGGCGCACCTCCGGCAGGGCGCGCACCAGCACGTCCTGGCCCTTGCGGGCCACCAGGCGCGAGACGCACACCACGACGGGCCGCTCGCCCAGGCCGTGGCGGGCGCGCACCTCCTGCCCGCCGCAGCCGGGCCGGAAGAGGTCGGCGTCCACCCCGGGGGTCAGCTGGCGCATGCGCCCGCGGGCGGCGGCGCTCAGGGGGCGCTCGATGCGCGAGCGGCACCACGGCCCCAGGTAGGTGAGGGTGTCGGTGCCCTCGCCGATGCGGTGCAGCGCGGCGCGCGAGCCGGGCAGGGTGGACCACCACACCTCGTGCCCGTGGGTGGTGGCCACGGCGCGGCGCACCCCGGCGCGGCGCAGCCCGGGCGCCAGCAGCCCCAGCGGCGCGGCGGCGCCGAACCAGACCCGGTCCGCGCCGTGCTCGCGGGCGGTGCGCCGCACCCGCCGGGCGATGCCGGGGGTGGGCACCATCAGCGGGGACGGGTCGCGCACCACGGTGATCCCGGCGGCGGCGAGCTCGGCGTCCACGGCGCCGTCGCCGCGCTGGGAGGCGGTGTGCACGACGACGCGGGCGGCGTCGGTGGCGCCGGGCCCGCCGCGGCGGGCGGTGGCCGCGGGCAGCAGCCGCACCACGGCGTGCACGAACGACTCGATGCCGCCGGTGCGCGGGGGGAAGTCGTTGGTGACGACGAGGGTGCTCACGGCCCCCACCCCACCAGGCCGCTGCGCAGCTCGGCGCGCCAGGTCCGCTGCACCTGGGCCCACCCGGTGCCCAGCGCGGCGCGGCAGGCGCGCTCGAGGCGCTGCTCGCGCGGGGCGGCGGGCTCGCCGCCGCGCCCGGGGGCGGCGGCCAGCCGCCGGTGCAGGGCGGTGACGGCGGGCGTGCCGGCGGTGCGGGCGGCGGAGGCGACGAGCGTCCAGGCGGCCGCGTAGGCGACCTGCAACCGCTGCCCGGTGGCGTCGAAGTCCCCGTCGGCGGGCACGGCGGGCACCGCGCCAGCGGCGACGGCCTGCAGCAGGGGCGCGGCGAGGGCGGCGGCGGGCACGCCGAGGCCCAGGCGGGCGACGTGGTCGGCGTACCCCTCGGCCAGCCAGCGCGGCACCGGCCGCAGCCCGTCGCCGGCCGGCGCGGCGGGCCGGGCGGTGGCGCGGGCGGCCACGTGGACGAGCTCGTGGGTCAGGGTGGCGGCGCGCCCGGCCGGGGTGAGGCGGGCGAACCGCTCGGCGACCAGGACGACGCGCACGCCGGCGGGGGCGCCGTCGGCCAGCGCGGCGTCCTCCCCCACGGCCACGGCGTCCAGCGCCGCGGCGCGGGCGGGGTCCAGCCCGGCCAGGCGCGCGGCGTGCCGCGCCCGCGGCACGACGACGACGGCGGTGCCGCGGGGCCAGTCGGTGCCCCAGGCGGCGTCCACGCGCGCCGCGGCGGCGGGCAGGTCCGCGGCGGCCCCGGCGGCCACCCGCCCGGCGTCCTGACCGGCGTCCAGCTCGCCGTCCAGCTCGCCGTTCCCGGCGGCGGGGTGGGGGTGCACCAGCAGCACGACGCCGCCGTCGACGCGCCGGGCGCTCACCGCGCCGAGGTCCCAGGGCTGGGGGGTGCCCCGCCCCGGCACCAGCGCCCAGGC
>NZ_JAAALM010000610.1 GCF_009906395.1 Kineococcus indalonis | reverse complement strand
CGCCCGGACCGGCCGCACCCGCCGGACGGGTGACGCCACCGGGACGGCGGAAACGCGCGGGGCCCGTGGGGCGATGTGGCCGGGGCGTGCCGGGACCACCGGCGCGCCCCGCACCCGTTCGAGGACGTGACCGTGATCCGCTCCCTGCTGGCCGCCGCCACCGCCACCCTCGCGGCCGCCTCCGTCGCGCTCGCCGCGCCCGCCGCCGCGGCACCGGGCGCGGTGGACACCGCCTTCGGCGAGCGCGGCACCGTCGTCCTCGACACCCCCGTGCCGGGCGGCTCCTCCGACGGCACCGTCCTGGCCCGCCAGCGGACCGGCACCCTCGTCGTCTCCCGCCGCGCCCCCGACCACGCCGTGCTGCTCGTGCGGCGCCTGCTCACCGGCGGGCGCTGGGACGCGACGTTCGGCCAGCGCGGCACCGCGGCCGTCGACTTCGGCCGCCCCGTGCTGCGCACCTCCGCGCGGGTGCTGCCCGACGACCGCGTCCTGCTGCTCGCCGACCTGGACACCCCCTCCGGCCAGGTCGAGGCCGGCCTGGCGCTGCTGCGCCCCGACGGCACCCCGGACCCCGCCTTCGGGCAGGGCCGGCCCGTCGTCTCCACGCTGGGCGCGGCCCCGCTGAGCGACCGCCACGACCAGGACGCCATCGACCCGACCTCCGCGCTGCCCACCGCCGACGGCGGGTTCCTCGTCAGCGCCGACGAGCGGCGCCGCACCGGCGACGGCGACGTGCTGCTGGCGAAGTTCGACCGCGCCGGCCGCCCCGACCCCGCCTTCGGCGCCGGCGGGCTGCGCCGCGTCGACCTGGGCGGCGACGAGCACGGCGTGGCCCTGCTGGACGGCCCGCGCGGCGAGGTGCTCGCCGCCGGGTCGAGCTGGCGGCCCGAGCGCCTGGACGCCGTGGTGGCCCGGCTGCGCGCCGACGGCACCGTGGACCCCGCCTTCGCCGACGGCGGCACCCTGCGCATCACCGTGCCGGACACCGACCTGAGCACCTCCGACGCCGTCGTCGTCGACGGCGCGCTCGTCCTCGGCGGCGCCGCCGGCGCCCGCACCTCCCGCGGCGCCTTCGCCGCCCGGGTCTCCGCCGACGGGGCGCTGGACCCGGGTTTCGGGCGGGGCGGCCTGCTGCTGCTCGACGACCCGGCCGAGACCGACGAGTGGCTGACCCTGGCGCCGGCCACCGACGGCTCCCTGCTGCTCGGGCGCCACCTCGGGACGGGCCCCTTCCTCAGCCGGCTGGAGAAGGTCGTCGCCCGCACCGGCGCACCGGTGCGGCGCTTCGGCACCGACGGCTCCCTCGACCTCGGGGAGTTCATGCTCGGCAGCGTCGTCGCCGACCACGGCGGGGTCCTGGTCAGCGGCCACCGCGCCGACCCGTGGGCGCCGCTGGGCGTCGTGCGCCGCTACGAGGACGACGTGCGGCGCGTGACCCGCGCCCACCGCGCCGTGCGCCACTCCCGCGCCGGCTGAGCCGGGCCCCTCGCGTCGGGGACGGGAGCGTCGGGGGCGTCCCCGCCACGCCCCCGGCGCTCCCGTGCTCCGGCGCCATGACACCCCCGGTGACTACGGAGCGTCAACATCCGGGGCGGCACCCTTTCGAGGGGCCGGGGGTGCCCGGGGCCACCGCCGGCCACGGCGGCGCCGCCGCGCAGGATGCTCCCGTGACGGTCCGACCCCTGCCGCCCGCGACCGCCGACGCCATCGCGCACGCCCTGCTGGACATCGCGCTGCTGCACCGGCACGAGGACGGCTTCGACCGGGCGTGGGTGCACTGGCAGGAGGTGCTCAAGGGCCCGGAGGACGACCGCCCCTGACCAGCGGCGCCACGCACCCGGGACCCCCGGGACCCCTGGAGCGCCCGGTCGCGGTCAGGGCTCGGCGTCGGACAGCTGCCCGTCCAGCCGGCCCAGCACCGAGCGCTCCCTGCCCAGGTAGCTCTCCGTGCGCCTGAGCTCGCTGACCATCTGCGTCACCCGCGCGTCCACGAGCAGGTCCACCGAGCGCTGCCGCACGCGCACCGCGCGCGCCAGGGCCCGGGCGGCGCGCAGGCAGCGCGCCGCCGCCTCGGAAGCGGCGTCGGGTGTGGTCTCGGGCACGGACGGTGCTCCCCGGGTCGGGCAGGTGGCGCCGCCGAGACCGGCGGCACCACGAGCATGGG
>NZ_JAAALM010000060.1 GCF_009906395.1 Kineococcus indalonis | reverse complement strand
CCCCTTCACCCCCCAGCGCATCTCCATCGACGACTACGCCTCCACCTGGGTCTTCCCCACCGCCGCCGTGCACCAGGGCACCACCAGCAGCACCACCAGCGCCGAGGAGCAGCTGCCCCTGACCGGCACCTCCACCACCCTGACCCTGCTGCTCAGCGGACCACCACCGGCCACCGGCGTCATCAGCTACCACCACGACCCCGCCGGCTTCGCCCCCACCTGGCGCTACACCCTGCCCACCTGAGAACACCTGCACCGAACCCTCAGGAAAGGCACGGCGAGAGCCTGAACGCCCTACGATGATCACGTGGGACCTGCAACGACACGGTGGTGCTGCACAGTGTGCGGACACCGCTGGAGCACTGACCGCGCCCAGCGATCGCTCACCTGCCCGCGCTGCAGCACCCAGGGCGTGGGCCTTCCTCCGCCCACCAGATCACTGCTGGAGCGCTTTCCCCACATCGCCCAGGAAGCCGAGGGGTGGGACCCGGCAGACGTCTGGGCAGGTGCCAGCACCGCCTTGCCGTGGCGGTGCCCCGACTGTCGCCAGGTCTACTCCATGCAGGTCGCACAGCGCAGCGGACGAGGCAGCGGCTGCGGGGACTGCGCCCCGATGCGCCGCACCATCCCCGGCCCCGGCGAGAGCCTGGCCGAGACCCACCAGGCCGCTGTCCTGGACGTGGCCGGATGGGACCCGCGGCGCTACCGCGCGAACTTCCGCGAAGAGCTGGCCTGGAAGTGCCACTCGTGCGACCACGAATGGAGCGCCAGCCCGAAGGCCTACACCAAGGCCGTCATCCCCTGCGCGGCGTGCCGGGAGCAGCACGCTCACCTGCCCGAGCCGGGCAACTCCATCGCCGGCACCCCCTTCGCCGCCGAAGCCGACGAATGGGACCCCAGCCGCATCGCCCAAGGCTCCAACCGCAAGCTGCCGTGGAAATGGACGCGCGGGCACACCTGGAACGCCAAGCCGATCAACCGCACCCGGCACTCCCAGCAGTGCCCCGAATGTCGCCGACTGCCGCCAGCAGGCACGTCGCTGGCCGAGACCCACCGCGACATCGCCACCCAGATCATCGGAGTCGACCCGCGGCGCTACAGCGCCGGCTCCAGCAAGCGGTGCATGTGGCACGACCCGAGCTGCGGACACACCTGGGGTCCCATCGCCATCAGCACCCGCACCCGCGGCGCCGGCTGCGGCGTGTGCGCCGGCAAGACAGTGGTGCCCGGGGTCAACGACCTGGCCAGCATCGCCCCGAGCCTGGCCGCCGAGGCCCACGGCTGGGATCCCGGCACCGTCCACCCGGGAAGCAAGAAGAACCGGACGTGGAAGTGCTCGACGTGCCCGCGCGTGTGGGACACCGCCCCCGCCTGGCGCATGCGCGGCAGCGGCTGCTCCAGCTGCGCCGAGCGGGGCTTCCAGGTCACCAAGCGCGGCTACCTCTACATGATCACCGACTCCGCCGCCACGCTCGACGCGGACCTACCCGTGACGCCCCAGGAGGGCTCCTACCTCAAGATCGGCATCACCAACGACCTCGCCGCCCGGCTCGGCACCCACGCCGGCACCGGCTTGCGCACGGTGCTGGACATCCGCGCCCACGACGACGGCGCGGCGATCCTCGAGCTGGAACGGTGCTTGAAAGCCGCCGCCGCCAAGCACGGCTGGGCCACAGCCAAGGAAGCAGGCCACCCCGCCTTCGACGGCTACACCGAGACCTTCACCGTCACCAGCGCCATTGCCAGCGCCATCACTGGCGCCGTCAACGCCAGCGTCAGCGAGGCGCTCGCGACGCCACCGCACTGGGAAATCCCCCGCCTCGCCGCCGCGCTGGAGGTCGAGCACATCACCTACTGGCCCTCACAGGCCACCCCTACCCCCAGCGCTGCTACCACCAGCACTGCCACCACTGGCGCCCGACCCACCGCCGCCGTACCCACCGCCACGCAAAGGGCACGGGTGACGCTCGGGCAGTTCGAGCACGTCCCCCTCGCACCCCGACTGCTGCACCGGCGCAATCCTAGGCGCGGCAAAGCACGCCTTACCGGCAGCGAGCCCGTCGGGCTGCGCCCGGGTCCCTTCAGCGCACCGGGTGAGGACCCGCGACTGCCCTGGAGCGCAGGGCGCAGCGCCCTGGACGACTTCATCGCGCACCACGAACACGCTCTGGTTCCCGTCGACCACGTGCAAGACGGCTTCCCGCTGGGGCGCTGGGTGCTCAAGCAACGCCAGGCCTTCCGGCGCGACAAGCTCTCCGACGATCAGGTGCGTGACCTGGCGGGCCTGCCGCACTGGGCCTGGAACGTCCACGACGCGGCCTGGTGGACGGCGTTCCGCGCCCTGCGAGCAGCCATCGAGAAGACCAACAGCGCCAAGCTGCCCGGGAACCACACCATCGACGGGATCAACCTGTCCAATTGGTGCTCCATGCAACGCCGCAAGCACCGCGACGGCAAGATGCCGCAGGACAGGACCGAAGCCCTCTCGAAGCTGCCGGGCTGGTCCTGGACCATGCGACCCAGCACACCCCGCCAGCACTAGAGAAAGTCGATTAGTATGAAATCAGCCCATGCACGCCCACAGGCCGCAGCTCGCGGCTAAACACGAGACCTTGCCGAGGGTTCACAGCGGAAGTCGATCGTCGCCTGACGATTGCTGTTCAAAGAACCTCTACGAAAATAAGCCACTCGACCTCAGCCCCTCCAGAAGGATGACATGATTGCGGCTATCTTCGGCCTCCTCGGTGTTCTCGTCGGAGGCCTCATCCAACTCGCGTCGCAGTGGATGGCCGGTTACCAGAAGAGAAGCCTCGACAACACGCGGATCGATCTTTTGCAGAAGATGCTGAACGATGACAGGCACTCCTGGCGGAAGTTGGAAACCTGTTCGCGCGTGATAGGAGCCGACAGGGAAACCACGATCGAACTCCTCATCCGAGCGGGCGCTCGCGCCTCCGAGCGCGAGGGAGAGGAGAACATCTGGGGGCTGGTCTCGAAGCACCCGTTCAAGCAGAACTGACCACCTGTTGCGCTCCAGAGCCAGCGTGTGGTTGCTGACATCGCGACCCTAGGCCATGTCTGGTAGATCATGGAACGGGGCGGTTCACTGGTCGACATGCCACAGACCGAGGTGCTCACCGATGCGGCGTGGGCTCGCATCGAGCCGATGCTGCCCTCGACGAAGCCGCAGCGTGGTGGTCGCTGGCGCGATCACCGACAGGTGATCGAGGCGATCGCGTGGAAGTACCGCACCGGCTCGCCGTGGCGAGAGCTGCCCGAGCGGTACGGGCCCTGGCAGACCGCCTACTACCGCCTGACCCGGTGGGCTGCGGACGGCACGTGGCAGCGGCTGCTGGAAGCGGTGCAGGCCGATGCAGACGCTGCCGGGGAACTGGACTGGCTGGTCGCGGTGGACTCCACGCTGGTACGCGTGCACCAGCACGGCGCCAACACCAGCCGGAGCGCACCCCCGGGGGGCTCACCTGGTCCGGACGGCGATCGCCGGAGCCGATCGACCACGCGATCGGCCGCTCCCGCGGTGGGCTGACGACCAAGACCCACCTGGCCGTCGACGGGCTGGGCAGGCCGCTGGCGATCGTGCTGACGGCTGGAAACGTCAATGACACCACCGTCTTCGCCGCCGTGCTGAGCGAGATCCGCGTGGTTCGCAGCGGCCGGGGTCGACCGCGCACCCGCCCACGGCAAGTGGTCGCGGACAAGGGCTACAGCTCGCGCGCCAACCGGCGCTTGCTCGCCGCCAGGGGCATCGCGGCCACGATTCCCGAACGCGCCGACCAGCTCGCCAACCGCCGCGCCCGTGGCAGTTCGGGCGGGCGCCCTTACTGCTTCGAGGCGCACACCTACCGCCGGCGCAACGTCGTCGAGCGGGCCTTCAACCGCCTCAAGCAGTGGCGCGGTATCGCTACCCGCTACGACAAGCACGCTCGTCACTACCGTGCCGGGCTGTTGCTGGCCTCGCTGCTGCTCTGGCTCAAGTGAAGATTCGTCAGACGTGGCCTAGGCCGCGGCTGGGGTGGTTGAGCCCGATCGATCGCGAGACCGTCACGGCCTTGCGGGACCAGCCTGGCTGCGTGGGGAAGCTGGCGCCGGATGGTGCCTCAGACCCGCACGCGGGTCTGCTCGAGTTCAGCGGGTTCGGTGACGAGCTCGTCGGCGCCGCCGGTCTGCGCGCGGTGGAGGACGCTCATGTGGCCGCATCACCTGATCACGCCGCACCTGATCACGCCGCACCTGATCACGCCGCACCTGATCACGCCGCAGGAGCGATTCGTTGAGCTGACCGATTTGTGCAGGACTCTTGCCTGCCGTCACCGAGCGTTCCAAGATGTCCTTCCCGGGTTGACGGCACCACGGCGCCGGCGCTCGCTTGATCGCTTCCACGGGACGGGGTGGGCATGCCTGCGGACGCCTACGGGCCAGAACACGATCGGCACACCTTCGCGGCCACCGCGCCACGCGTGGAGAACGAGACGTACCTCGGCAACCGCCTCACGTACCACGAGATGGAGGCCAAGCTCGACGACCGCATCGCGCTGTCCGACCTCACCCGGGCTTTGGCGGTCCCGGCGGTCGGTGCTGTGGTGGTGTTCGTGGTCTCCTTCCTCATCGGTATGGCCAGGATCTACTTCCAAGCGGCTTCCTCCCTGATCACCGGGGACGCGCCCAGCATCTTCGGGCTCTTCTTCTCCAGCATCTTCTGGGCGTTCTTCTGGTCGCTGATCGCCTTCGTCATCCTCCTGCTGTACTGCCGGGCCGACGTGCCGATCAGCGAGTGGTCCCTGGTGATCGACAGCAAGGCCAAGGCAGCGGAGAGCGCGTACACCCGCATCATCCAGGTGCTGCGCGATCGCCGCCTGCCCCTGGACGTCGAGGCCCGTCGCCTGAGCGTCAGGGGACACGGGGTGCGCAACTACCTCATGCTGCACCAGGGCAAGGACACCGGGTACATCTCGGTGCACCCCTACGGGACGGGGCTGTTCTTGGGGTGGATGCTGTGGCGGCGACGCAACGCGGCATCGCTGGTGCTGACCTTCATCGCCCAGAGCTTCACGTACGAGACACCGATGGACCGGTTCCTGCGGCTGAACGACACCCGTGCCTTTCGCGAGGCCGTGCACAACGCCGTGCGGGAGGGGATCGACATCGCCGACCGCGACATCGACCTCCCCCTGCAGGCGACCCTCGGGCACGACGTTCGCATCGACGTGCGGCACACGCCGCGCCGCAAGGCGCCGCGCATCGTCGGCCAGCCCGTCGAGCCGCCCGCTGAGGCGGCCTCGCCGTCGGCACAGCGGTGATGCACGAGGAGCCGTCCGCAGACGGTCTGGTGCACGTGGAGTCCCAGGGGGACCACTGGGTGAGCTTCGCCGTGCAGGTGACAGCCGCCGCTGACCTCACCGAGATGCAGGAGTACGCAGAGCTGCCCGGTGAGCAGGAGCGGCGCCGCAAGGCGCTGGAGGCCGACACCAGCTTCCTGCGCTCGCTGCTGGGCGCCTTCGACTGCACTTTTGAGCTGCGGTGGCTGCGACCGGATAGCGCCGACGTGCTGGAGCTGTTCCTGCTGGGCCGCGTGGTGGCCGGCTCCCGCTCGCAGGCTACGGCCCGCGCCGCCACGATGCGCCGGCGCCTGGCCGACCTGCCCCGGCACGTGCACGGGCAGGAGGTGCTCGACGACACCGTCGTCCGCCGGGCCTGCCACCCCTTCGACCCGCACCCACGGGGAGCGGTGGAGGTGCGCAAGCGGGTCGTCACCGCCTCGCCGCAGCGGCCCGATGCCGAAGTGGCCTACCTGCTGGCCGTCCAGCCGTGGAACGTCGCACCCAGCAGCTGGGGGCAGCTCACCTCCGCCCTGCGGCGCCATCCGCATCCCATCACGCTGTCGATCGCACTGGAGCCGGTGGATGTCGACCCCGGCTTCTCCCGGATGCTGGAGAGCATCACCACGACGATGACCCGGCTGGCCCGCGACGGTGAGCACCGACCGGGCACGCTGTACTGGGGCGCGGTGAAGCTGACCCCCGACGCCTTCGCCGTCGATGCCGAACCCGCCTACACCGCCGCGGTGCGGCGCTACCGGGGCCCATGCTTCCGGCTGCGCATCAGCCTCGCCTCGCCCTTTCCCATCGACGACGCGCTGGCTCAGCTGGTGGGAGCGACGATCAGCCCGCCGGAGTCCTCGGCCGGGCGCAGCCACCTCAGCGAGCAGTTCGCCGGCGCCGCCTACACCGTTGAGCGCCCCAGCACCGCGCATGCTTTCCATGCCTTCAGTGACGACCTGGCCAGCCTGTCCCTGACACCGTGGGGCGGGGACGCGGTGTGGAGCCGCCCGGATGCACCACCGGCCGCCCTGAAGGGCCTGGTCGACCTGGTCGACAGCGCCGAGGCCGCCGCAGCCTTCCGGCTGCCCGCGGCGGCCAACGGCCACCTGCCCGGGTTCCCCGTGCTGCGCCCTGGACTGGCGAACGAGGTCGGGTGGAACCCCTCCGAGCGCTCGATCACCCTGGGACGCCAGTTGCTCAACGGTCAGCCGGCCGGTGACATCGGCATCGACGTTGACGCCTTGACCAGGCACGCCTTCGTCGTGGGCACCGTCGGATCCGGCAAGACCAACACCGTCCTGACGATGCTGCGCCAACTGCGCGCCCCCCACATCAAGGTGCCCTTCACCGTGATCGAGCCGGTGAACGCCGACCACGACGACTACCGCTGGCTCATGACGCAACCCGACTTCGAGGACCTCATCGTCCTCACCCCGGGCAACGAAAGGCTCGCGCCCTTTCGCCTGAACCCCTTCGAAGTACCGGCCGGTGTCGGGATCGGTGCCCACGCAGCCGCGTTGCTGCAGTGCTTCGACGCCGCCTACGGCTTGTGGGACCCCCTGCCCTACATCTTCACCCGCGCGCTGAAGGCGACTTACCTCAAGCGCGGTCTCCTCCCGCAGGACGTGGCCGAAGCAGACATGACCTGGCCCACCCTCACCGACTTCGTCACCTGCATGGAGGAAGTCACCGACAAGTTGAAGTACTCGGGTGAGACCCGGGACAACATCCTCGCCGCCTCCCGCCTGCGCGCCGAAGCGCTGCGGGAAGGTGCGTGCGGACCGACGCTCGACTGCGCCCGCGGCTACCCGATCAGCCTGCTGCTCGAGCGGCCGGTGATCATCGAACTGGCCGCGATCGGAGACAACGACAAAGAGCGGGCCCTGGTCAGTTCGTTCATCCTCCTGAGCATGACCGAGCACTACAAGGCCAACCGCCCCGTCTCACAGCGCCTGGAGCACGTCACCGTCATCGAGGAAGCGCACCGGCTGCTGCGCAGAGATGTCCGCCAGGACGGCGACACCAAAGGCGGCGACGCCCGCGCACAAGCCGCCGAGGCGTTCGCCAACACGCTCGCGGAGAACCGCAAGTATGGCGAAGGCATGATCATAGTCGAGCAGGACCCAGCCAAGCTCGTCCCCGACGCGTACAAGAACACCAATCTGAAGGTGCTGCACCGCCTGCCCACTGAAGAGGATCGCCAGCTCATCGGTGGCACCATGCGGCTTAACTCGGATCAAGAGCGCCACGCTGCCTCGCTGGAGCAGATGACGACACTGATCTTCCACGACACCCTTGATCAAGCTGCGCTCGTACGCAGTGACAACCTGCGCAAGACCGCCGCAGCGTTCGCCGATAGCGACGACGCGCCGATGCCCACCCGGGACCAGGTGCGTCAGCGGTTCCTGCGGTTCGCCGAAGCTGAAGCTGCGGTGTCCGAGGCGCTAGCGCCGTACCCGGGGTGCGCAGGGTGCCTGCACAAGTGCCAGTACCGGGCGCGTGCCGATGCCCTCGTCACGGAAGAGCTCTGTGCTTCGTTCAGGCAGATGAGCGAGGCAGGTGACAAGTTCGGCACTTGGTGGACCGACCTTGATGCGCTCCTCTCCGCCGCCGAGCGCCCGCTTACAGCTCGAGGAACAGACATCGTCGACGCTCGAGCGTGCTTCCTCCTGCACCTCGCACGAGAGTCGTACGACAACTTCGAGCAAGGCGCGGGTGAGCTGACAGAGGCCTATCGACGGTGGGGTAGGACAGTCATGCCCTCTACCGTCTGACGTTACGAGGAATCCGCATGTGCCCTCGCAGCGAGTCGCGCAAATACGAGTGTTCGACCGAGCACTTGGCGCCAGGGGCATCTGGACATGAGCACGTTGATGACGGCGCTGGCCGGACGGGGTCGAGCCCCGAGATGGTGGCCGAACTCGCGCGCCGCGACGGCGAAGATGCGAAGAGCGTTGCAAGGGAGGCGGTCGCAGCACGTCGTGAGGCGCCAGCTTGGATGAGGGCTGGGCACTATCCACAGGCGCAGTTGAATCCTGCCACCGGTGCCGCGGAGCACACAGCATCAGTTGCCCAAGGAGCTGCTGAGCGTACGGTCGCGGCGGCAGCGGAGCATGACGGCACTGCGCTGTCGTCGACGATCGAGATGCCTAACGGCTCTACAGAACCTGCCGCCAGCGCACGGCATCCTCAAGGCACGGATGGGCACCACACTGACACTCCTGCGCTGCCGGCTGTCGGGCACGACATCAGTCAACCTAAGTCAGCATCGGATTCCCTGAATACTGGAAAAGCTCGTATCGAAGAGTCGAAGCTGAAGACGCCAGAGCCACCGTCCCGATCGGTTTCAGAGGTTCGGTCAGACGCCAAGGCTAAGATCTACGATGATCGAGCATCGCAGATGAAAGGTGTCGATGAGTCGGCCCGCGTCACTGCGGACCTGGAACAGGAGCACGCCAAGGGTGCGGACGCCGTCGACCATTCTCGCAAACGTGCGGAGGCCATTCAGCAGGAGCACCACCAGCAGACGCAGGAACGCCTTCGCAGCGGCTTGCATGATCAACAGCCTCGGTACGCTGAGACTCCAGTGGGAACACCACGGCTGACCGCGGCAGACTTTCATCAAGCTCGGCACGCGGAGGATTTGCCACCGTGGACGACGTTCGAGGTGTCCGGTGAAGGGGTCTACCTTACCGACGGAGGCGGACAGGTACGTCGTCACTACGTGCCCTGGGAAGTGCACAGAGGTGATGTCGTCGAGTACATGAAGAGCGTCGAGCGTCTACCGGGGTGTCAGATCTGGCCGGAGGACGTCTACCCGTCCGTGTGGAGAACCGATGCTTCTGGCGAGCTTGCCGTGACCACCCTGTCCGGATCAGGAGTTCCGCGCAGGAAGTTGAGCGGACCTCGTGATCATGTCGGGCGGCACCTCGTGACGTTCGAGGACGGGAGTGTCATTGTGCAGCAGCAAGGGTGGAACCCACTCTTACGAAGGCCCCCGGCGAATGCGACGATTCACCTCGATCCTCCTGAGGGGTTGTCGGGGTCCGCGACTTACCGGACTGACCGGTTAGGACGGGTAGTGCAAGTGCAGGTTGATCAGCTGCACCTCGTGGATCGACCAGCCGGCTCGCTGACCAAGCGGAGACATCTGCGCCACGGCCGCGAGCAGCGCAGGTGGGGCCAAGGCTACGACGGAGGGCACCTCGTTGGTACTCAGTTCTTTGGGGCCGGCGAGAGGCTAAACCTCGCGCCGATGCCTCGGCGCATGAATCGTGCGGTGGCAGGTTATAAAAATTGGCGTTCGCTTGAGTCGACGTGGGAGAAGCACCTCAGGAGGGGAGGCACGGTCGAGGTAATGATAGAGATTTCTTACGCAGGCGAGACGGAGATTCCCAAAACGATCCTCGTCAGGTACAAGCTCGACGGAGTGGCGCAAACGCCCGTGCCTTTCAAGAAATTTTACACGCGTAGACCGAGTACTGCGCCTCTGCTGAGCGGCAAGCCGCGTACACCAAGTTCCGGACGGAGGAAGGGCCGCACCCGGTAGTGAGCCTCTTTCATTCCGATGACGAGCGAGCTCGCGAACAAAGCAAGTGAAGCCTCTAGTAGGACGGGGGTTGTCGAGCTCCTCCGCACCACCAGGGTGCTTCACGTGCTGACCTGCCCGTCCGGCGTGCATGAGGGGGTACCACCCGCGCGGGAGAGCCACCCGCGCGTTGACCCTGCTGGCCAACGCGCTGCATCGGCGTCAGGAGCGCATCGGCTCCCCCTAGCGAAAGCCGTAGCCGGGTTGGCAGGGGCTGCTGATGCTGGCCCACCTGCTCAAGGGTGAGCGCTACGCGGGCCTGGCCGTCGGCGTCATCGCCGCCAGCACGGCCAGGAACTCGTGCTCATAGTCCTCCACGGCGTGGAAGGTGCTCCCGGTGCACCGTGTGCGATTCTGACGCCGGCGGCCAGGCCCGCGTAGCGCTCACCCTTGCGCGGGTGCGCCAGCATCAGCAGCGCCTGCCGGCCTGGCGTCAGCTTCCGCCACGGGGAGCCGATGCGCTGTCGGCACTGGCGCAGCGACTCGGCCAACAGGCTCAGGGCGTGGGTGACTCCTTCTGCACGCGGGTAGTACTCCCGCAGGCCGACAGGCAGGTAGGCAGGCCGGGTAAGACAGCATGCGAAGCCCCTGGTGGTATGAACGATTTCGGCAATCACTGGTCCACCAGAGATTTCGCTCGCACTGCCTGGAACCGTGCTGCCCAGCGAGATAGAAAAGGATCGATGAAGTTTTAGGAGACGACCCATTTTTGGTTATAGGGATCTCCTCCCAGCCATGACCCCCACCACCTCCAGTACGGTTGAGTGGACTCAGGCGCAGGGCTAGGAGCGGTCTTGTAGGCCTTTGTGGGATCTTCTGGTACCAGGAAGTGCTTCACGTCGTCGCCGATTCCTGCGGTAATTTTGAGTTGCCAAGTGACGGCATCACGAGAACTTGTCACGGTGAGTCGAAAGATCTGAGAAGCGCCTTCTTGGAGGTTGACGGTGTGGCTGTCGAAGTAGGGTTGGTCGTGGTAGTCGCCGAACTGTTCGAGGCCGACAGGTTGGTCTTCGTCGAGGTTGTAAGCAATGTAGATGGCCTCGTCGGCTCCTTGGCCCTCATAAGCCACATAATCACCACCAGGGGGTGTGGTGCGATCTAAGACTTTGATGCCGACATCGAGAATGCTGACCGGCACCCCTGTTGCTCTCAAGATCAGACGGATCGGCGTCTCTCCGGCATCGTAGCCCCCCATATCGAGTAGGTGGTTGCGCATCAGCGAAAGCCCCTCGACGGCATCAGGTCCTGGGTCGAACCGATCCCAGGCGCCAGGAGCCACACCCATCCAACCACCAGTGAGCATGGCATCGTCGAGCACAGCATCAATTGACAGTTTTGACGGCCCGATTCTAAGAGTTTGGAAAAGCTTGTCTTTTCCCCACGTGTACATGTTGGTGCCCACAGCACTGGCAATGCCTAAGGTCGTGAAGGCTCCGAATCCTGCCGCAATGATCCGGCGTCGTGTCAGCGCAGGACGCAGATGATGTGGTCGAACGCCGTGCTGATCGGTGGGGTAACGCGTCCGAGACGAACGGTTTCTCATGGAATCATTCCAGGTCGCAGATTACTTGAGCGGCATGCGGTGCAATCGTGTATTCTCTAGTTGTACTCGATGTGGTGGCCGCCGGGCCACCAGTTGATGACGCCGCCCTGGAAGATCTGGAATTCCAAATCGGAGCCGAAGGAGCTCAGCGGGCCGGAGATGGGAAAGCCCAGGCGGCTGTTCTCCCAACCTTGGGTAGCCCAGATGTCGCGGATCTGGCCCCACAGGGGGTGGGCGCCGTAGGTGGGCGTCCAGTAGATCGAGCCCCGCTCGAAGTGGTTGTAGGCCCCGCGTGCATTGGGGGTGCGGATCTCACTGGTGGTGGGGAAGCCGAGCAGGTCCTCACCGGGGTACTCGGTGGCGTAGGTGTCGCGGATGTCGCCCTTGAGGGCGTGGGCGCCGCTCCAGGGCGCCCAGTACATCGTGCCGCCCTGGAAGTCTTGGTAGGCGCCACGGAAGGAGCCGGTGTTCTTCTCATCGCTTACCGGGTAGCCGAGGTAGCCGTTCTCCCAGCCCAGCCGCCCCCAGCCCTCGCGGATCGCTCCGCGCACCTCGCGTGCGCCGGTGGTGGGGGAGAAGTAGATGGAGCCGCCTTGGAAGTGGGTGAAGGCGCCGCCGCGCACGGGTGTCTCGCCGGTGGTGGGGTAGCGCAACCATGAGCGTTCGGCACCCAGGGTGCTCCAGCGCTGGCCGATCAGGCCGCGCACGTCCCAGGCGCCGGTGGCCGGGCTCCAGTAGATGGAGCCGCTCTGGAAGTGGGTGAGGCGGCCGGTGTCGTCGGTGGTGGGCAGCTCGCAGGTCAGGTGGGGTCCCAGGACGCCGCCGGCGCCGCCAAGGGTGTTCCATCGCTGCTGGATGGCGCCTTGCACGCAGGGTGCCGGCGGGGGCACCGGGTTGGGCGTAGGAGTCGGTGCAGGGGCCGGCACCGAGGG
>NZ_JAAALM010000609.1 GCF_009906395.1 Kineococcus indalonis | reverse complement strand
CCGCCGCGCCCGTGCTCGAGCCGTGGTAGGCCCGCAGGAACGCCTCGTAGGCGCCGGTGGAGCGCAGCAGCAGCAGCAGCAACGGCAACGGCAACGGCGGGGACGACGGCAGCAGCGGCCGGAGCGGCGGCGGCGCGACGGGTCGGGGGGTGCGTCGGGGTGCTGAGCCGCATCGCGGAGTCGCTGTTCTGGATCGGGCGGTACGTGGAGCGGGCGGACTCCACCGCCCGCACCCTCGACGTGCACGTCGAGCGCACCCTGGCCGACCCGTGGGTCGACGAGGCGGAGGTGTCCCGCTCGCTGCTCGGCGTCATGGGCACCCCGGTGCCGCCGGGCGCCCGCACCAGCCGGCGCGAGCTGCTGGAGGTGCTCGCGCACGACCCGCTGAGCCCCAGCTCGATCACCGGCGCCCTGGGCGCGGCGCGCGAGAACGCCCGCCGGGCCCGCGAGACGGTCTCCTCGGACATGTGGGAGAGCCTGAACACGACGTGGAACGCGCTGGCCTCGGGCCGCTGGCGCGCCGCCAGCGCCCACCGGTTCTTCGCCTGGGTGCGCGAGCGCACCGCCGTCGTCAACGGCCTGGTGGACGCCACGATGAGCCGCGACGACTCCTGGCAGTTCTTCGTGCTGGGCCGCTCCCTGGAGCGCGCCGACATGACCGCGCGGCTGGTGGACACGCGCGCGGTGCCGGGGGCGGCGCCGCAGTGGCCGCTGCTGCTGCGCTCCACCGGCGCCTACGAGGCGTTCCTGCGGGCCTACCACGGCTCGAGCACGGGCGCGGCGGGGGAGGCCCACGCGGCGGAGTTCCTGCTGCTGGACCGGTTGTTCCCGCGCTCGGTGGTCCACGCGCTGGAGACGGCCGAGGCGTGCCTGGAGGCGCTGGACCCCCAGCCGCGGCGCGCGGGCTACGCCCCGGACGCGCGGCGGGTGCTCGGGCAGGCGCGCACCCGGCTGGAGTTCTCCAGCCCCGAGCAGCTGCTGGACGACCTGCACCCGCAGATGCGCGCGGTGCAGGAGGCGTGCTCGGCGGCCTCGCTGGCCGTCGGCGAGCGCTTCTTCCCCATGGCGGGGGCGGTCTCCTGGACGGCGGGGAGGTCCTGATGCGGCTGCGCATCGTGCACGAGACGACGCACACCTACGACGGGGAGGTCGTCGCCAGCTTCAACGAGGCGCGCGTGACCCCGCTGACCACGCCGCACCAGACGGCCCTGGACTCCCGCCTGGAGATCAGCCGGCCGGCGACGACGACGCGCTACTGGGACTACTGGGGCACCCACGTGACGGCGTTCGACCTGCACGTGCGCCACCGCGAGCTGGTGACCACGGCCACGAGCCTGGTGGAGACCGACCGCCGCCCGGACCGCCACGCGCACCGGCCGCTGGGCTGGGCGGAGCTGCGCGCCGACGCCCTCGTCGACGAGCTGGCGGAGTTCCTGGCGCCGACGCGGCGCACGAGCGCGCCGGCGGAGGGGTTCGCGCAGGCGGTGCGCGAGCTGACCGCCGGGGCGGACCCGCGCGAGGCGGCGCACCGGGTGTGCGCGTGGGTGCACGAGCAGGTGGAGTACGTGCCCGGCGCCACCGGGGTGCACGCCACCGCGCAGGAGTCCTGGGAGCAGCGCCGCGGGGTGTGCCAGGACCTGGCGCACCTGGTGCTGGCGGGCCTGCGGGAGCTGGGGGTGCCGTGCCGGTACGTCTCCGGCTACCTGCACCCGGCGCGCGAGCCGGAGCCGGGCGTGGAGGTGGCGGGGGAGAGCCACGCCTGGATCGAGTTCTTCGACGGGGCGTGGACGGCCTGGGACCCCACCAACGACATCCCCGTCGGCGACCGGCACGTCGTGGTGGCGCGCGCCCGCGACTACTCCGACGTCAGCCCCCTGCAGGGGGTGTACTCCGGGCCCCCGTCCACGGTGCGCGCGCGGGTGCTGGTGACGCGCACCGCCTGACGCGCACCGCCTGACGCGCACCGCCTGACGCGCACCGCCCGGCGCGCACCGCTCCACCCGGCGGGGCGGACCGCGCGCGCCGGGCTCACCCCTGCCCGGCGGGGGCGGCGCGCCCGCGGCGCCGGCGCAGCACGAGCAGCGGCACCGCGACCGCGGCGGCGGGCACCGCGAAGGGCAGGACGGCGCCCAGGACCACGGCGGCGCCGCGCGCCACGCGCACC
>NZ_JAAALM010000608.1 GCF_009906395.1 Kineococcus indalonis | reverse complement strand
CTGCTGCTGGGCGGGCGCAGCGAGATCGGGCTGGAGGTCGCCGAGCGGCTCGTGCGCCGCGGGGCGCGCACCGTGGTGCTCGCCGCCCGCGACGCCGGCCGGCTGGAGGGCGAGGCCGCCCGGCTGCGCGCGGCGGGCGCGCGCACCGTCGAGGCCGTGGAGTTCGACGCCGACGACGTCGCCGCCCACGGGGCGCTGCTGGAGGACCTCGTCGCCCGGCACGGCGCGCTGGACGCCGTCGTGGCCTTCGGGGTGCTGGGCGACCAGGCGCGCGCCGAGGTCGACGTCGCGCACGCCCTGGCCGTGGTGCACACCGACTTCACCGCCCAGGTCAGCGTCCTGAGCCACCTGGCGCGGCTGCTGCGCCCGCTGCGCGCCGGGCGCCTGGTGGTGTTCTCCTCCATCGCCGGCGTGCGCGCGCGCCGGCCGAACTACGTCTACGGCTCGGCCAAGGCCGGGCTGGACGCCTTCGCCTCCGGCCTGGCCGACGCCCTCGCCGGCAGCGGGGTGTCCCTGCTGCTGGTGCGCCCCGGTTTCGTGATCGGCCGCATGAGCGCCGGCATGGACCCCGCGCCGCTGTCCAGCACCCCGCCGCAGGTGGCCGAGGCGGCCGTGGCGGCGCTGGCCGCCGGGCGCGGGGAGGTGTGGGTGCCCGGGGCGCTGCGCGCGCTGGCCGCCGCGATGCGCGCCACGCCGCGCGCGGTGTGGCGGCGCGCTCCGCGCTGAGGCGCCGCCGCGCGGCTCGGCGCCGGCGCGGACCGCCTGCTGGCCGTGGCCGCCGACCTCACCCGCGCCGAGGACGTGCAGCGCCTGCGGCGGGAGGTCCGCGCGCGCCTGGGCGACCCGGGCGTCCTCGTGCGCTGCGCCGGCGTCACCGGCGCGCAGGGGCTGTTCCACGAGCTCGACGAGGACGGCTGGCGCTCCACCCTGGAGACCGACTTCTTCGCCGCCGTGCGCGTGGTGCGCGCGTTCCTGGACCCCGTGCGCGCCAGGGGTGGGGGCGCGTCGTGCTGCTGGCCTCGGAGGACGCCGTGCAGCCCTACGTCGACGAGCTGCCGTACTGCGCGGCCAAGGCCGCGGTGCTCAGCCTGGTCAAGGGGCTGTCCAAGACGTACGGCTCGGAGGGGGTCCTGGTCAACGCCGTCTCCCCGGCGTTCATCGCCACCCCCATGACCGACGCGATGATGGAGGAGCGCTCGCAGGAGAACGGCACGAGCGTGCGGGAGGCGATCGACACCTTCCTGGACGAGGAGCGCCCGTTCATGGAGCTGGAGCGGCGCGGGCGGCCCGAGGAGGTCGCCGCCGTCATCGCCTTCCTGGTCTCCGAGCGCGCCAGCTTCGTCAACGGCAGCAACTACCGCGTCGACTCCGGCTCGGTCGCGACGATCTGAGGGTTCCGCCCGCGGGTACTAGCGTGGAGCGCATGCCCGACGCAGCACGCCCCGCCGGAGCGGGGGCAGCGGTCCTCACGCCCGCCGAACGCCTCGACGACCTGCCCTTCACCCGCCGCCACCGGCGCCTGGTCGTGGGCTCCGGCATCGGCTGGGCGCTGGACGCCTTCGACGTCGGCCTGGTCGCGTACGTGCTGCTGGCGCTGCGCGTGCAGTGGGAGCTCACCGCCGGCGAGCAGTCGCTGATCGCCTCCGTGGGGTTCGCCGGCATGGCCGTGGGCGCCAGCCTGGGCGGCCTGCTCGCCGACCGGCTGGGCCGCCGGCAGGTGTTCGCGCTGACGCTGCTGGTGTACGGCGTGGCCAGCGGCGCCTCGGCGCTGGCGTGGTCGCTGGGCGCGCTGCTGGTGTTCCGGTTCCTCGTGGGCCTGGGGCTGGGCGCGGAACTGCCGGTGGCCTCCACCCTCGTCAGCGAGTTCGCGCCCCGGCGGGTGCGCGGGCGCGCGGTCGTGCTGCTGGAGGCGTTCTGGGCGGTGGGCTGGACCGCGGCGGCCCTGGTGGGGTTCCTGCTGGTGCCCGCCTCCGAGGACGGCTGGCGCTGGGCGCTGGTGCTCGGCGCGCTGCCCGCGGTGTACGCGGTGGTGGTGCGCCGGGGCCTGCCGGAGTCGGTGCGCTTCCTCGTCGCGCGCGGCCGGCACGAGGAGGCCGAGCGGGTCGTGCGCGGTTTCGAGGAGTCCGCCGGCCTGCGCCACGACGGGGCGCCGCTGAGCGGCAGCGCCTCCAC
>NZ_JAAALM010000607.1 GCF_009906395.1 Kineococcus indalonis | reverse complement strand
GTCCTGCTCGGCGTCCGGTTCCGCACCCTGGCCGGGACCCTGCGGCGGGTTCACCGGCGCATCACCCGTAGAGGGTCCCGGTGTTGACGACGGGGGTGGCCCGCCCGTCGCCGCACAGCACGACCAGCAGGTTGCTGACCATGGCGGCCTTGCGCTCCTCGTCCAGCTCCACGACGTCCAGCTCGTGCAGGCGCGCCAGCGCCAGCTCCACCATGCCCACGGCCCCGGCGACGATCTGCTCGCGGGCGGCGACGATCGCGGAGGCCTGCTGGCGCTGCAGCATCGCCTGGGCGATCTCGGCGGCGTAGGCGAGGTGGGTGATGCGGACCTCCACGACCTCCACGCCGGCGACGACGACGCGGGCGGCGACCTCGTGGGCGAGCTCGTCGGCGACGACGTCGGTGGACCCGCGCAGCGAGGTGCCGCCGCCGGAGGGGTCGTCGTAGGGGTGGGTGGTGACGACGTGGCGCAGCGCGGACTCGCTCTGCATCTCGACGAACTCGGCGTAGTCCTCCACGGCGAAGGTGGACTGCGCGGTGTCGGCGACCTGCCACACCACGATGGCGGCGACCTCGACGGGCGAGCCGGTGGCGTCGTTGACCTTCAGCCGGCCGGTCTCGAAGTTCCGCACGCGCACGGAGACGTTCACGGTGGTGGACAACGGCACGACCATGACCAGGCCGGGTTCGCGCACGGTGCCGGTGTAGCGGCCGAAGAACTGCACCACGCGGGTCTGCCCGGGCTGCACGGTGCGCAGCGAGGCGAGCAGCACGAGGGTGGCCAGGGCGGCGAGGGCGGCCGGCGCCCACAGGGCGGGGGCGCTCAGCGCGAGGGCGAGGGCGGCGAGGGCGGCGGTGAGCGCGGCGGGCACCAGCACGGCCAGCAGCGCGCGCCCGCCGTGCAGGTGCGGGGCGCGCGCCTCGGTGACGTCGACGCGCGCGCCCTCGTGGCCGACGGGCGTGCTGGCGGGCGGGGCGTCGGACGGGCTCTGGTCGTCCGCGGGCCGCTCCACGACGGTGGGGGTCACGGTGGTCTCCTCTCGCTGGGGTCATCAAAGTGATATCACTTTGATGACCCCGACGTCGAGGGGTGCGGGCCCGCGGGGCAGGCTGGGCCCGTGGCAGCGCGCGAACTCGTCGTCCTGGGCACCGCCAGCCAGGCGCCCACCCGCACCCGCAACCACAACGGCTACCTGCTGCGGTGGGACTCCACCTCGGTGCTCTTCGAGGCCGGGGAGGGCACCCAGCGCCAGATGGTGCTCGGCGGGGTGGCCTCCCCGCGGGTGGAGCGCATCTGCGTGACCCACCGGCACAACGACCACTGCCTGGGCGTGCCCGGCGTGCTGAACCGGATGGCGCTGGACACCCCGGGCCGGCCGGTGACCGTGCACGGGCCCGAGGAGGCGGTGCCCCACCTGCGGGCGCTGGCCGCGGTGGCCGACTGCGACGTCGACGTGCGCGTGGAGGGGGTGCCGGTGCGCGAGCAGGAGGTGCCGGTGGCCGAGGTCGCCGGGTGCGCGCTGGTGGCGCGGGCCCTGGAGCACCGGGTGCCCGCGGTCGGCTACCGCCTGGTGGAGCCGGACGGGGTGCGCTTCCGGGCCGGGGCCCTGGCCGCGGCGGGCATCGCCGGGCCGGAGGTGCGCGTGCTGCAGCGCGAGGGCGAGCTGCGCGGCACCCGCCTGGCCGACGTCACCGAGCCGCGCCGGGGGCAGGTCTTCGCGCTGGTGATGGACACCCGGGCCTGCCCGGCGGTGGAGCAGCTGCTGCGCGGGGCGGACCTGGCGGTGGTGGAGTCCACCTACCTGCACCGCGACGCGCACCTGGCGCGCGCGTACGCGCACCTGACGGCCCGGCAGGCCGGCGAGGCCGCCGCCCGCGCCGGGGTGCGCCGGCTGGTGCTCACGCACTTCTCCCAGCGCTACGGCGACCTGGACGAGCTCGGCGCCGAGGCCCGCGCGGCGGTCGCGGGCCTCGGCGCCGGGACCGAGGTGCACGTGGCGCGGGACCTCGACGTCGTCGAGGTCCCGCGCCGGGCGTGAGGAGGGCTCAGCTCAGGGCGCTGGCGTCCTTGTCGGCGTCGGTCTCGTAGCCGCAGATCGCGTCGACCTTGGCGGCCGAGGCGCTGGCGGGGTCGAAGACGTAGCCGAGGAACTCCTTGGCCAGGCGGCGGGCC
>NZ_JAAALM010000606.1 GCF_009906395.1 Kineococcus indalonis | reverse complement strand
GCGCGGGGGTGTCCACGCCGGGAGGTTACGGCCGCCGGCTCGCGGAACGGCTTGACCCTGCCGCTGCGTCAACTCCTAGCGTCCTGCGCGAGGGGTTCGGGAGGTCAGCCGTGGAGTGGACGATCCACCAGGTCGCGCGGGCGACGGGGACGACGAGCAGGACGCTGCGGCACTACGCCGACATCGGCCTGCTGGCGCCCAGCCGCGTCGGCGCCAACGGCTACCGCTACTACGACGACGCCGCCCTGCGCCGGTACCAGCGGATCCTGCTGCTGCGGGAGCTGGGCCTGGGGCTGGCGGCGATCGCCGGGGTGCTCGACGAGCGCACCGACGCGGTGCAGGCGCTGCGCGCCCACGCCGAGCTCCTCGAGCAGGAGGCCGCGCGGCTGGACCGGCTGGCGGCCTCGGTGCGCGAGACCGTCCGCAGGACCGAGCAGGGGGAGGAGCTGGACGTGACGACGAGCTTCGAGGGTTTCGACGCGAGCCGCTACGAGGAGGAGGTGGTGCAGCGCTGGGGGCGCGAGGCGCACGACGACGCGCAGCGGACCTGGCGCGGGCTGGGTGAGGACGGGCGCGCCGCGCACGGCGCGGAGGCCGACGCGATCGGGCGCGGTCTCGCCGCCGCGGCCGCGCGCGGGGCCGCGCCCGGCGACGAGGACGTGCAGGAGCTGGTGCGCCGGCACCACGCGTGGGTCTCGCTGTTCTGGACCCCCGGCGCCGAGCAGTACCGGGTCCTGACGGCCACGTACGTCGAGGACGAGCGCTTCCGCGCCACGTACGAGGCGTACGGGCCGGGCACGGCGCAGCTGCTGAGCGACGCGGCGGCGCTGTTCGCCGAGCGGGAGCTGGCCTGAGCGCTCCCCGGCCGCCGCGCGGCGGCCGGGGAGCGGGGTCTCTCAGGCGCAGTCGACCGGCTCGCCGGCGGTCAGCTCCTCCTGGGCGCGCTCGTCGAGCAGCAGGTGCACCAGGTCGCGCGCCTCCTGCGCGGCCGGGACGAGCACCGACCCGTCGGGCTGGATCTCGGTGCGGATGCCCTGCAGCGCCAGGGTGCCCGCCGCGTCGGCGGCCTGCTGCGCGCTCAGGCGGTACCCGCACGGCGGGTCCAGGTCCACCTGGTCCGGGGAGGGCAGGGCGTTGTCGGCGCCGGCGAAGGAGACCGGGCCGCGCTCCAGGGCGCTGCGGATCGCGGAGGCCGCCGTGGCGTCGGCGATCTGCGCGCGCTGCTCGGCGACCGTGCCCAGCGTCGCGCGCGCGGCGGTGACCTGGGTGTCCACCCGCCGCCGGTTCAGCAGGGCGGGGTTGGCCTCCTCCAGCGCGTCCGCCGGGGCGTTGCTGGCCTCGACGAGGATGCCCAGGGAGTGCCGCAGCCCCGCGGTGTTGCGCAGGATGCGCTCCTGCCCGTCACCGGCCTGCTGGGCGACGACGTCGCCGGCGGCGTCGTAGTAGTAGCCGTAGATCCCCGTGGAGTTCCCGCCGGCCTCCACCGCCGGCAGGACCTCCTGCTCGGTGAGCTCGCGCGACAGGTCGTGCACGCGCACGTCGAGGTTGCGGTTGCGCGGCCACAGCGCGATGAGGTCGCGGTCGTAGGTGCCCGGGGTGGGGCCGTACTCGTGCAGGTCGTGCACCACGTCGGGGCGCAGGTCGCGCTGCAGGCGCGCGATCAGCTGCGCCTCGGCGGTGCGCAGCAGCAGGTGGTCGCGGTTGACGTCGACGCCCTGGGAGTTCTGCCGGGTGTTCGCCGCCACCCCGTCGGGGTTCACGGTCGGCACGAACAGCACGGTGGTGCGGCGCAGCAGCTCCAGCGTCGCCGCGTCGGTGGTGGTGGCCAGGTCGCGCGCCAGCGACAGGCACGCCTCGCGGCCGCTGGGCTCGTCGCCGTGCTGGGTGCAGGTGAACAGCACGGAGCTGCCGCGGGCGACCGCCGCGGCGTCGGCGGGGGCGCTCGCCCCGACCGCCACCACCTGCAGCGGGCGGCCCTGCGCGGTGCGGCCCGCCTCGGTGACGCTCAGGCGCTCGCTGGTGGCGTCCAGCGCCTGCAGGAACTGCTGCTCCTGCTCCAGCGTGGTCCAGGCGGCGCCGCCGGAGAGCTCGAAGCCGGTGCGCGCGGGGTCATCGGTGATCGCATGGCGGCGCCACAGCCGTCCCACAGGTACCGACCCCTTGGAGCAGCAG
>NZ_JAAALM010000605.1 GCF_009906395.1 Kineococcus indalonis | reverse complement strand
GGGCCCGAGCAGCCCGCGCCGGCCAGCGCGGCGGCACCGGCCAGCAGCAGCCCGCGGCGCGAGGGGCGTCGGTCGGTCACGCGCCCAGCGTGCCACCCCGGCGCGGCGGCGGGCCGGTGCCCCGTCCGCTCGCGGCGAACCGGATCTGCCGGTGCGCGCGCCTCCGACTAGCCTCGCTGGACGACCGCACCCCCGAGCACGGGCGGTGCCGGCCCGATCGACGACCCGGGAGGGACAGCGGTGGAGGTTCGGATCGGCGTGCGAAACGTCGCGCGCGAGCTGGTGTTCGAGTCGGCCCAGACCAGCGAGGAGATCACGGCCGCGGTCTCCACGGCCCTCAGCGAGGGTTCCGTGCTGCGGCTGAAGGACGAGAAGGGCCGCACCGTCGTGGTGCCGGCCGAGTCGCTGGGGTACGTGGACATCGGCGCCGCGGAGGTGCGCAAGGTCGGCTTCGGGCTGTCCTGAAGCCCCCACCGGCTGCTGCGCCCCCAGGGCGACGACGCCGCGGGAACGCCCGGCAGGGCGCCCGCGGCGTCGTCGTCGGTGGCCGACGGTTACCATGGTCGTGTTCAGGGTTGCCCGGTCGTCAGTCGCGATCGGCTGCCGACTGCCGCGCCGCGGCGGTGCACCGCAGGTCGAGCCCGTGACAGGGCGCCGCCGACGAACCTCTCGGCACTCCCTCCCGCAGGGCGCCCGGTGCCCACCCCGCGGCGCCGCCCCGCACGGGAGACGCATGAGCGACGCAGCGGGGTCGACCACGACCCCCCAGACCACCCCCACCACCGAGGACGCCGACACCGGCGCCACCACCGGCGAGACCACCACCGGCGAGACCGCCGCCGCGCACGCCGCGCCCGTCAAGGGCTTCGGCGACTTCGGCGTCGACGAGCGCATCGTGCGCGCGCTGGCCGGCGCGGGCATCACCGCCCCCTTCCCCATCCAGGCCATGACGCTGCCGGTGGCGCTGTCCGGGCACGACATCATCGGCCAGGCCAAGACCGGCACCGGCAAGACCCTCGGGTTCGGCGTGCCGCTGCTGCAGCGCACCGCGGTGCCCGGCGACGAGGCCTACGACGCGCTGCCCGCACCGGGCAAGCCGCAGGCCCTGGTGATCGTCCCCACCCGCGAGCTGGCCACCCAGGTCGCCGGCGACCTGACCACGGCCAGCCGCGTCCGCCAGGCGCGCATCCTCACCGTCTACGGCGGCCGCGCCTACGAGCCGCAGGTGGAGGCGCTCGCCAAGGGCGTCGACGTGGTCGTGGGCACCCCCGGTCGCCTGCTGGACCTGGCGCAGCAGAAGCACCTGGACCTCTCGCACGTGACCTGCGTGGTCCTCGACGAGGCCGACGAGATGCTCGACCTCGGCTTCCTGCCCGACGTGGAGCGCCTGCTGGGGCAGACCTCCCCGGCGCGCCAGACGATGCTGTTCTCCGCGACGATGCCCGGCGCCGTCGTGGCGCTGGGGCGCTCCTACATGCGCCAGCCCACGCACATCCGCGCGGTGGACCCCACCGACGACGGCGCGACCGTGGCCGCGATCACGCAGTTCGTGTACCGCACCCACGCCCTGGACAAGGTCGAGGTGCTGGCCCGCCTGCTGCAGGCGGAGGGCCGCGGGCTGACGATCGTCTTCAGCCGCACCAAGCGCACCGCGGCGTCGGTGGCCGAGCAGCTCGCCGAGCGCGGCTTCGCCGCCGCCGCCATCCACGGCGACCTCGGCCAGGGGGCGCGCGAGCAGGCGCTGCGCGCGTTCCGCCACGGCAAGGTGGACGTGCTCGTGGCCACCGACGTCGCCGCGCGCGGCATCGACGTCGAGGACGTCACGCACGTCGTGAACTACCAGTGCCCCGAGGACGAGAAGACCTACCTGCACCGCATCGGGCGCACCGGCCGCGCCGGCAACACCGGCACCGCGGTGACCTTCGTGGACTGGGACGACCTGCCCCGCTGGGCGCTGGTCGACAAGGCCCTCGGGCTGGGCTTCGGCGAGCCGCAGGAGACGTACTCCAGCTCCCCGCACCTGTTCGAGGACCTGGGCATCCCGGCGGGCACCACGGGCCGGCTGCCGCGCACGCAGCGCACCCGCGCCGGCCTGGAGGCGGAGGAGCTGGAGGACCTCGGCGAGGTCGGCGCCGCCAAGGGCCGGCGGCCGCGCCGCGGCGGTCAGCCGGAGGCGCGCCGCG
>NZ_JAAALM010000604.1 GCF_009906395.1 Kineococcus indalonis | reverse complement strand
GTGCTGGACGGCGAGGAGCCGGTGCTGCCGGCGCCGTCGGCGGCCGGCAGCACCGGCTCCTCGCCGTCCAGCACCGCGCGGATGGCGGCCACGACGGCGTCGACCTCGACGGAGGCCTCGCTGCTGCTCTCCTCGATGGCGGCCAGCAGCGCGCGGATGGTGTCGACCATGCGCAGCAGCACGTCGGTGGTGACCGGCGTCATGACCAGCTGGCCGTCGCGGAGGCGGGCGAGCAGGTTCTCGCCGACGTGGGCGACGGACTCCAGGCGGGAGAAGGCCAGGAAGCCGCTGGTGCCCTTGATGGTGTGGATGGTCCGGAAGACGCTGGCCAGCAGCTCCCGGCTGCCGGGCTGCTGCTCCAGCGCGACGAGGTCGGAGTCCAGCTGGTCCAGGTTCTCGTAGCTCTCGACCAGGAATTCCTGGACGATCTCGTCCATGTCGTCCATGCGGTTCCGCTCCGACTCTCGCGACGGGGTGATGTGCGGGGGTGCGGCGGTCCGCCCTCGCGGGCGGGCCGTCGCTCGTGGTGCCTGGTCCACCCATCGGCAGCAGCGCCGCTGAGCTGAAGCGCGCTCCCGGCGCGCACCCCGCCCGCGCCGCCCGCGGGGCACCCGCAGACGGCCGGAGGCCGGCACCCCGGGCGGGGTGCCGGCCTCCGGCCGGGCGCGTCGGCGCCGGGTCAGCCCTGGTTCAGGCGGGCCAGCGCGGTCTGCACGAGCGTGATGAGGCTGTGCTTGGTGGCGGCCTTGCTGCGCGCGTCGGTGTAGACGAGCGGCACGTGGTCCGGCACGGCCAGGGCCTCGCGCACGGAGCCCAGGTCGTGCTGGGCCACGCCGTCGAAGCAGTTGACCGCCACGACGAAGGGGATGCCGCGGGACTCGAAGTAGTCCACGGCCGGGAAGCACTGGTCCAGGCGGTCGGTGTCGACCAGCACGACCGCGCCGATGGCGCCCTTGACCAGGTCGTCCCACATGAACAGGAAGCGGTCCTGGCCGGGGGTGCCGAACAGGTACAGCCACAGGTTGCCCGGCAGGGCGATGCGGCCGAAGTCCATCGCGACCGTGGTGGAGGTCTTGCGGTCCGAGTTCAGGCCCGCGTCGTCGACGCCCACCGAGTGCTCGGTCATGGCCGCCTCGGTGCGCAGCGGCTCGATGTCGGAGATCGACCCGATGAAGGTCGTCTTGCCCACGGCGAACCCGCCGGCCACGACGATCTTGACGACGGTGGGCGGGGCGGCGGGCTCCGTGGCGGTCCCCGCAGCGCCTGGCGCGGGGGCGCTCACGTCAGAGCGAGGAAATGCCATCGAGAACACTCTCCAGGACGCTGATGGTGGTCGCGGGTTGGGGGGACGTGGCCAGGGTCAGGCCGTGGACGCGCACCTTGCCCGTGGCGGCGAGGTCGCTGACCACGACGCGCAGGACACCGACCGGCAGGTGGACGTGGGCGGACAGCTCCGCGACCGACAGGTACGAGGTCCGGGTGAGCTCCAGGACCCGGCGCCGCTCCGGGGTCATGCCGATCTCCGGCTCGGCCAGGGCCTCCACGAGCGCCTCGACCGGCAGGTCGACGTTCGTGGGGCGCGTGCGCCCACCGGTGACGGTGTACGGGCGGACGGTGAACTCCTCGGTGTCCTCGTCGTCGTCGGACCAGAGGTCCGCGCTCCCTGCTGCTGTCATGGAGGGGTCACCACCGGGCGCCGGCCGGGGCGGAGACGGGCAGCGAGGCCCGCATCTCCGACACCAGCTGCGGGGTCAGGACCGTCTCGAAGCGCTGCACCAGCATGGCCATCTCGTAGCCCACGAGGCCGACGTCGCAGCCCGCCTCGGCGGAGACGGCCAGGACCGAGCCGTCGGAGACGTTCACCAGGAAGAAGAACGAGTCGTCCATCTCGATGATGGCCTGGCGCACCTCGCCGGAGTCGAGCTGGCGGGCGGCGCCGCGGGCGAGGCTGGAGACGCCCGAGACGATGGCGGCGAGCTGGTCGCCGGCCTCGCGGTGCAGCTGGTCCGACATCGCCATGAGCAGGCCGTCGGCGGAGACGACGACGGTGTGCTGGACGCCGGGGGTGCTGCGGACGAAGTTGTCGAGGAGCCAGCTGAAGTCGGCGGCCTCGGAGCTAAGCGCGGTCACAGTGGGGTTCCTCTTCTCGGGCTGTTCCGCCGATCGTCGGAACAGCCCGAGAA
>NZ_JAAALM010000603.1 GCF_009906395.1 Kineococcus indalonis | reverse complement strand
GGCCACCTCGGTCCCGCCGGTCCTGCGCACCCGGTCACCCCCGTCGCGTCACCTGCTGGGGCATCATCACCGCCCCCGCCGGGGCGCGGTGAGCGTTTCCGCCGACAGGTCGTGTTCCTGCCGTCACAGCGAGTCAGGGCAGGGGTGCGCGGGCCTGGTCACGCTGCGTAGTGGCATCCACCACGGGTGGTCACCCGCACGGGCCTTGCGGTCACGGCGCCGTCGCGGTGACCGTGGAGGGATGGTTCCCGCCGCCGCAGCCACCCCCGCGCGGGGTCTGGCGCGCCCCACCGTCGTGGACTGGCTCGAGGAGGTCGCCGGCGTCGTCGGGCCCCAGCGGGCCCTGCTGGCGTGGTCCGGCGCCGCCCGCGCCACCGGTCTGCACGGCATGGCCCTGACGACCGAGCAGATGCGCGTCGTCGGCGAGCGCGTCGCCGCCGACGCCACCGACCCGCGGCTGCGCCTGGCCGTGCGCAGCTGCCTGCTGCGGCTGCGCGTGCACGCCGCGCTGGAGACGACCGAGGGAGCACGCCGGTGAGCACCGAGCAGCACGAGCACGACCACCACGAGCCGCCGGGCCCGGGCCGGGAGGGCTCGCCCGAGTGGTACGCGTGGGTGGCCCGGCACCTGGCCTCCGCGCAGGTCGTCACCGACGACGCCCTGTACGACCACGACCGCCTCGACGCCGTGGCCGCCCTGCGCGCCGACGACGTCGAGCACGTCCAGCCGCTCGTGGACGACCTGCTCGCCCGCGCCGCCGGCGAGACCGGCGCCCCCGTGGCGCTGCTCAACGTCGTGCTCACCGGCGCCCAGGTCATCGCCGGCGCCCACGGCCTGAGCGGCTGGATGGCCGAGACGCGCGCCACGCCCGCCGAGTGGGCCCTGTGCGCGCGCGTGGTCCGCTCCGGCGAGGAGCTCGTCGTGCCCGACACCACCGCCGACCCCACCACCCGCGAGAACCCCCTGACCACCGTCGACGGCCTGCACGCCTACGCCGGCGTGCCGCTGCGCGGGCGCGGCGGGCAGGTGCTGGGCACGGTGTGCGTCATGGACGACCGCCCGCGCCCCTTCTCCGAGGGTGACCTGGCGGTGCTGCGCGAGGCCGCCGAGCAGGCCGCGCGGCGGCTGGAGGACGCCGGCGGGAGCTGAGCCCCGGGCCGGGACGGGGAGCGCGCCTCAGCGCCCCGGCGCCGCCGCCGCCGGCACCGGGTAGGTGCGGGTGAGCTGCTCGGCCAGGGCGGTGCGCGGCACGGCCGCGGAGTACAGCCAGCCCTGCCCGAGGGGGGCGTGCATCTCCCGGCACGCGTCGGCCTGCCGCTCGGTCTCCACGCCCTCCACGACCACGGTCATGCCCAGTCGGGTGGCGAGGTCGACGACGCAGGTGACGACGGAGCGGCCGGTGCCGGCCTCGGTGAGGGAGTTCGTCAGGGACCGGTCGACCTTCAGCACGTGCACGGGCAGCCGGTCCAGGTAGCCGAACGCGGAGTAGCCGGTGCCGAAGTCGTCGATGGCGATGGAGCAGCCCAGGCCGGCGAGCTCGGTGACGACGCGCTCGGCGGGGGAGTCGGCGTCGAGGAAGACGGACTCGGTGAGCTCCAGGGTCAGCAGGTGCGCGGGCACGCGGTGGCGGGAGAGGACCTCGCGCACGGTGTCGGCGAACCCGGGGGACTGCAGCTGCACGACGGAGACGTTGACGGTGAGCCCGACGCCGGCGCGGAAGACGCCGGCCTCCTCGGCCCAGCGCACGGCGCTGCGCAGGACGTGGTCGCCGAGGGCGACGACGAGGTTGGACTCCTCGGCGACGGCGATGAACTCGCCGGGGTCGATGCGCCCCAGGACGCCGTCCTCCCAGCGGGCCAGGGCCTCGAACTTCTCCACGCGGCCGGTGCTGAAGGACACGATGGGCTGGTAGTGGACGTCGACGGTGCCCTGGCGCACGGCCTCGGCGAGGCGTTCGCGCAGCAGGGTGCGACGGGCGTGGGCGGCGGCGACGGTGCCGGAGTACACGGACACGTGGCCGCGGCCGGCGGCGCGGGCGTCGCGCAGGGCGATGTCGGCGTGCACGAGCGTGGTCATGGGGTCGGTGCCCGTCCCCTGCCCGCCGCCGTCCCCGGTGCGGGTGTCCCCGGTGCGCAGGGCGGGGCAGGGGGCCACGCCGGCGATCGCGGTGAGGGGGAAGCGGGCGGCGC
>NZ_JAAALM010000602.1 GCF_009906395.1 Kineococcus indalonis | reverse complement strand
GGCCAACCGGCTCGTCGGCAACCCCGAGGACGGCGCCGGCGTGGAGGCGCTGCTGGGCGGGCTGGTGCTGCGCACCGCGGCGCCGGCCGTGCTCGCGGTGACCGGCGCCCCGGCGCCGGTGGACGTGGACGGCTCCCCCGCCGGGCACGCGAGCGTGCTGGTGCTGCGCGCCGGGCAGACCCTGCGGCTGGGCACGGCCGCGGCGGGGCTGCGCACCTACGTCGCGGTGCGCGGCGGGCTGGCCGTGCCGCCCGTGCTGGGCTCGCGCAGCCGCGACACCCTCGCCGGCCTCGGCCCCGAGCCCCTGGCCGCCGGGGACCGGCTGCCGGTGGGCCCGCCGCCCGCGCAGCCGCCGCCGGTGCGCACCGTCCCCGTGCCGGCGCCGCCGACCGGGACGGTCGTGCTCGCGGTGCACCCGGGCCCGCGCGCGGACTGGTTCGAGGACCCCGCGGTGCTGTTCGCCGGGTCGTGGAGGGTGACGCCGGAGTCCGACCGGGTCGGGGTGCGCCTGGAGCGCCCCGCGGGGCAGCCGCCGCTGGTGCGCTCGGTGACCGCCGAGCTGCCCTCCGAGGGCGTGGCCCTGGGGTCCCTGCAGGTGCCGCCCACCGGCCGGCCGGTGCTCTTCGGGCCCGACCACCCGATCACCGGCGGGTACCCGGTGATCGGCGTGGTGCGCGACGCCGACGTCGACCTCGTGGCGCAGGTGCGCCCGGGGCAGTCCCTGCGCTTCCGCCCCGCCCCCGTGCGGCCGGGGGTCCCGGCGTGAGCGGCGCGGGCGTGAGCGGCGGGGAGGGCGCGAGCGGCGGGCAGGGCGCGGCGTTCGTGGCGGAGCTGCTGGACGAGGGCTCCTTCACCGCCCTGGCCGGGGCGCCGGCGGCACCGGGTCCGGGGGTGCAGGGTCCGGGGGTGCTCGCCGGGTTCGGCACCGTCGAGGGCCGGGAGGTGTGCGTGCTCGCCCACACCGGTCCCGGCGCGGGCGGGCCGCTGGCGGCGGCCGCGGTGCGCGCGGAGCTGCGGGTGCGGGCCGTCGCCGCCCGCACCGGCCGTCCCGTGGTGACCGTCCACGACGCCACCGGCCCGGGGACGCCGCAGGGGTTCGGGGAGCTGGTGCGCAGCGCCGCGGCGCTGTCGGGGGTGGTGCCGCAGGTCGCCGTCGTGGTCGGCGCGGCCGACGCCGAGCGGGCCCTGCTGCTGCCGCTGGCTGACGTGGTCGTCGCCACCGCTCCCGCGCGCTCGACGCTGGCCGACCCGGGCGCGCTGGCCGCGGCGCACGGGCCGCACGCCCCGGGGGACGCCGGCGGCGCGGCGCTGCACGCGGGCGCCACCGGGCGCTTCGCGCGCGTGGAGCCGGACGCCGCGGCCGCGGCGGGGTTCGTGCGCGAGCTGCTCGCGCACCTGCCGAGCAACAACCTCGCCACCCCGCCGCGCTGGGAGCTCGACGGGGAGCTCGACGGGGGACCGGACGCGGAGCTCGACGGGGGACCGGACTCGGAGCTGGAGGGCCTGCTGCCGCCGGACCCCACCGCCCCCTACGACGTGCGCGACGTGCTCGCCCGCCTCGTCGACGACGGGGAGCTGCTGGAGCTGCACGAGGAGCACGCGCCGAACGTGGTGACGGCCTTCGCCCGCGTCGACGGGCGCAGCACCGGGGTGCTCGCCCCCCAGCCGGCGGTCCTGGCCGGCGCCCTGGACGCGGCGGCGTGCGCGAAGGCGGCGCGGTTCGTGCGGTTCTGCGACGCGTTCGGCGTGCCGGTGCTCACCGCGGTGGACACCGCCGGGTTCGCCCCGGCCGCCGAGGACGCCCCCGGGGACCCCACCGCCTCCGCCGCGCAGCTGCTGTACGCCTACGCCGAGGCGTCGGTGCCGCTGATCACCGTCGTCACCGGCCGCGCGCACGGCCCGGCGGCGACGGCGCTGGGCTCGCGGCACGTGGGCGCGGACGTGGTGCTGGCGTGGCCGCGCGCGCGGCTGGGCCCGCGCGAGGCGGTGGCGGCGGTGGCCGCCGAGCACGGGCGGGAGCCGGGCGCGGCCGCCGAGCACGGGCAGGACGCGCACGCGGCGTGGCTGCGGCGGCTGGCCGAGCAGGACGAGCTGGCCGCGCCGGGGGCCGCGGTGGCCGCCGGCGACGTGGACGCGGTGCTCGCACCGGGCCGCACCCGCGCCCACCTGGTGCGCGCGCTGCGCCTGCTGGAGCGC
>NZ_JAAALM010000601.1 GCF_009906395.1 Kineococcus indalonis | reverse complement strand
CGGCGGCGGGGCGGGCGGGGCCGGCGGCTTCCCCGGCCTGCCGGGCGGCTTCCCCGGCGGCATCCCCGGCCTGGGCGACACCCCGCTGGACCCGGCCCTGATGGGGCAGGTGCTCAACCAGCTCCAGCGCTTCCTGTCCACCCCCTCCGACGCGCCCGTGAACTGGGACGTCGCGCACGACCTGGCCCGGCAGGCGGCCGCGCAGGCCGGCGACCCCACCCCCGGCGCGGCCGAGCGGCGCGCCGTGGAGGACGCCCTGCGGGTGGCCGACCTGTGGCTGGACGGCGTGACCGACGTGGAGCAGGCGCCCACGACGGCCGAGGCGTGGAGCCGCGCGGAGTGGGTCGAGCGCACCATGCCGGTGTGGCGCCAGCTCGTGGAGCCGGTCGCCGCGAACGTGGCCGACGCCATGGGCGAGGCGATGGCGAAGCAGGCGCCGCCGGAGATGGCGGCGGTGCTGGGCTCGGCGGGGGCGATGCTGCGCCAGGTCGGCGGCGGCGTCTTCGGCATGCAGGTCGGTCAGGCCATCGGCACCCTCGCCGGGGAGGTGCTCAGCACCACCGACATCGGGCTGCCGCTGGCGCCCGGCGGGCGCGCGGCCCTGCTGCCCTCCGGGGTGACCGCGTTCGCCGAGGGCCTGGAGGTGCCGCTGGACGAGGTGCGCCGCTACCTGGCGCTGCGCGAGGCCGCGCACCAGCGGCTGTTCGCGCACGTGCCCTGGCTGCGCTCGCACCTGCTGGGCAGCGTGGAGTCCTTCGCCCGCGGGATCTCCGTGGACGGCGAGCGCATCGCCGAGGCCGCCAGCTCGGTGGACCCCACGAACCCCGAGTCCCTGCAGGAGGCGCTGGGCTCGGGCATCTTCGAGCCGGAGAGCACCCCGGAGCAGAAGGCCGCCCTGGTGCGGCTGGAGACCGCCCTGGCGCTGGTGGAGGGGTGGGTGGACCACGTCAGCGACGAGGCCGCCGGCCGCGTCCTGCCGCACGCCGCCGCGCTGCGCGAGACGGTGCGCCGCCGCCGCGCCACCGGCGGGCCGGCCGAGCACGCCTTCGCCGTGCTGGTGGGCCTGGAGCTGCGCCCGCGCCGCGCCCGCGAGGCGACGGCGCTGTGGGAGCGGCTGCTGGCGCGCGGCGGCGCCCCCGTCCGCGACGCCGTGTGGGACCACCCCGACCTGCTGCCGACGGCGCAGGACCTCGACGACGTCGACGCGTTCGTCGAGCGGCGCCTCAGCGGCAGCGGCGGTGGCGTCCAGCGCGACGAGGACGCCATGGACGCCGCGCTGCGCGACCTGCTGGACGGCGGCACGGGCGCCGGTCCGGGTGACGGCCCGGGCGGCGGGGACGGCCCGCGGGGCTGACGGGGGTGCGCGGCCCCGCGCGCAGCGCTCAGCCGGTGCTGCTGCGCGCGGGGTCCGCCGCCTCGCGCACGTCCAGCTCGTCCACGTCGAGCTCGTCCACGTCGAGCACCAGCTCGTCCAGCGGGGCCGCCGGCGCGTCCGCGGGCGCCTCGTCCTCCGCCTCGTCCTCCGCCCCGGAGGCGGGGTCGCGGCCGGCGGCGTGGTCCAGGCCGGCGAGGAAGCCGCGCGCCCGCTCGGTGCGCGGGTAGGCCTCCAGCAGCCGCCAGAAGGCGCGCGAGTGGGTGGGCACCACCAGGTGCGCCAGCTCGTGCAGCAGCACGTAGTCCAGGACCCAGCCGGGCACGCCCTGCAGGCGGGTGGACAGCCGGATGCTGGCGTCCGCCGGGGTGCACGAGCCCCAGCGGTGCTGCTGGTTGTCGACCCAGGTCACCGAGGCGGGCTGGGCCAGGTCGTCCAGGTACCGGCGCGAGAGGTCGCAGGCGCGCTCCAGCAGGTCCTGCTCACCGGGGTTGCGGCGCCGGTCGGCGGCGTCCAGGCGCGAGACCATGCGCTCGACCCACTCGCGCTCCTCGGCGCGGGAGAAGCGCGCCGGGATGAGCACGACCGTGCGCTCGCCGTCGCGGTAGGCGGAGACGGTGCGCGAGCGGCGGCGGCTGCGGCGCACGTCCACGGGCGGCCCGGCGCCCCCGGGGGCCGGCGCGGCGGTGGCGGGGGGCTGCACGGCGCGACGGGACCCGCCGGCGACGGTGACCACGGCACCGTCGGCCGGCCCCGGCTGGTCAGCCCTCACGCGGGCACGGTACCGTGCGCGCCCCCCGCTGGGGAGGGGTCCGCGGGAGCGG
>NZ_JAAALM010000600.1 GCF_009906395.1 Kineococcus indalonis | reverse complement strand
CCCGCCGAGTGGAGGAAGCGCCGTGCCGAAGCCCCCCAGCACCCCAGACCCGCCCAGCACCCGTGATCGCCCCGGCACCTCGAAGCAGACCGGCACCTCGAAGCAGACCGGCACCTCCGAGCAGGACGTCACCCCCGGCGCCGGCGCCGTCCCGCACCCCGCGCACACCCCCGGCTCCGCCGATCCCTCCGGTGCGCGGGTGGACCCGCCCCGGCGCACCGCCCCCGCGGCGGTGATGGAGCCGCAGGCCGCCTTCGCCGAGCTGGGCACCCTCGTGGTCGGCGAGACCCCGCTGAGCCAGGTCCTGGCGCGGGTGGCCGAGCTGGCCAAGGCGTGCGTGCCCGGGGCCGAGGAGGTCTCGGTGACCCTGCTGGAGGGTGACAAGGGCGAGAGCGGCCGCAGCGCCGCCTTCACCGGCCGCCTGGCCGCCACCCTGGACGAGCGGCAGTACGCCGCCGGTTTCGGACCGTGCATCGACGCCGCCCAGTCCGGGCAGGTCGTGCGGGTGGACGACACCTCCGACGACGACGTCTACCCCGACTTCGCCGCGATCGCCGCCCGCCAGGAGGTGCGCAGCTCCGTGTCGGTGGGCATGCCCCTGCCGCAGCGCACCGCGGGGGGCCTGAACGTCTACCGCTTCGACGAGGGCGTGCTCGACCAGGACTCGGTGGCGCTGCTGCAGGCCTTCGCCGGCTACGCCGCCATCGCGCTGGCCAACCACTCCCTGTACGCCTCGGCGGTCGCGCTCAGCGCGCACCTGCAGACGGCCATGCAGTCCCGGGCGATGATCGAGCAGGCCAAGGGCGTGCTGGTGGCCAGCTTGCGCTGCACCCCCGAGGAGGCCTTCCAGCACCTGGTCAAGCAGTCCCAGCACCGCAACGTCAAGCTGCGCGACATCGCCGCCGACGTCGTCGAGCACGCCATCCGGGCCTGACCCGCCCGCACGCCGTTTGCGCGGCGGCCGACCCGGGTAGCCCCCCGGCATGGCGAAGAACTCGGGGGACCCGGACCCGGACGACCTGCCCAGCACGATCGCGCGCTCGGACGAGAAGGCGCAGCGCACCTACGCCAAGACGCTGGAGCACGCCGAGGAGGAGTACGGCGACGGCCGGCGCGCCCACCAGACCGCGTACGCCGCGCTCAAGCACACCCACGAGAAGGTCGGCGACCACTGGGAACCCAAGGACCACAAGGGCCCCTCGGACGCCCAGGCGGAGGGCGGCGAGGACACCGACCGCCCCACCGCCGGCGGGGTGGACGCCAACGCCACCAAGGAGCACCTCATGGACGTCGCCAAGCGCCTCGACGTCCCCGGCCGCTCCTCGATGACCAAGGACGAGCTCGTGCGGGCCATCCAGAAGGCCAACGACAAGGAGAGCCGCAGGTCCCGCGAGAAGGGGTCCTGACCGGGCCCGAAGCGCTGGGCGAGAACCTCGCGCTGAGCACCGGCGACGGCGAGCACCGCCCGCAGCCCGACCGGCGCGAGACCGGGTGGACCACGACGGTGCCGGCGTTGAGCGCCCGAGCCTGACCGCGGTGTCGGCGATCGGGGTGCCTCACCGGCGAACCGCTCACCGCCTCCCTGTGTGACCGCCCCGCGGCGGGGTACTGGGCGGGTACCCCGTCGAGCACGGGCACCGAGCACGGGAGAGGAGGGACCGTCGTGGGTCTGATCTCCGGCGTCCTCAAAGGCGCCGTCATCCAGAAGATCATCAGCCGGCTGACGAGCGGCGACAAGCGCCGCGAATGAGCGACGACGGCGCGTGGCGAGCACTCCGCCACGCGCTGCTCCGCACCGGCCCAGTGCTGAGGGCGGACGACCTGTCGTCGACGTCGCGCACTTCAGGCAGGTCCAGACAACCCTTGACCCCGCCGCCAGCACCCCGGCCGAAGACGTCCGTCTCTGCCGGCAAGGGCCCCGCGCGGTGAACTTGTGAGTGGAGGGGGTGGGCCCCCAGGGGCTCGAACCCTGAACCCGCGGATTAAAAGGCAACCCGGCCCTCGTCCGGCCAGTGCCGGCTGAGGCCGCCTGGGCCTGTGACCTGCAGCTTCTCTTCCCCGCTGGTGCCGCCCGGTCCGTCTGGACCGGGCGGTGCCGGCGCATCCGTTAGCGCGGTGTGAGCGCGCGTCCGCCTCGTGCCGGGACGTGCGTGCGCCCGCGGCTGCTCTCGTGATGCTGCGGAGAGATCCCATGGAC